>JAFGQE010000153.1 GCA_016935835.1 Clostridia bacterium
CCATTCAAGATTGATTTAAAGGACAAGGTTTGCGTAGTCACGGGCGGCGGCGGCGTGCTGTGCAGCGCCTTTTCAAAAGCGCTGGCTGAGAACGGGGCCAGGGTGGCCGTGCTTGACCTGAGGATAGCGAATGCGCAGAAAGTTGCGAACGAGATAAACGCAGCCGGCGGAACGGCGATGGGGCTTGAGGCGAATGTTCTGAGCAAGGAAAGCCTGGAGGCCGCAAAAAAGATCATAAATGACAAATTCGGGCCATGCGATATTTTGCTAAACGGCGCGGGCGGCAACCATCCCAAGGGCACGACTTCAAATGAGATACTGCATGCCGAGGATTTGGACAAGGAGGGGGTGACAACCTTCTTCGACCTTGACCCGGATGGAATACAGTTCGTTTTCAATCTGAACTTCATCGGGACGCTTCTTCCCACGCAGGTTTTCTCGCGTGACATGATAAACAAGAAAGGTGCAGTTATAATCAACATATCCAGCATGAACGCATTCACACCCCTGACAAAAATTCCGGCATACAGCGGAGCGAAGGCCGCGGTTTCGAATTTCACCCAATGGCTTGCCGTGCATATGTCCGGGGTCGGAATAAGGGTGAACGCGATTGCACCGGGATTTTTCCTGACGGACCAGAACAGAAGCCTGCTGACCAGGGAGGACGGATCGTACACCGAAAGGGCGATGAAAATACTCGGGCAGACGCCGATGGGCAGGTTCGGGACGCCCGATGAGCTTATCGGAACATTGCTCTGGCTTGTGGATGAAGGAGCTTCGGGGTTTGTAAACGGCACCGTCATTCCCGTTGACGGCGGATTCTCCGCATACTCGGGAGTGTGATATGAAAAGCATAGTAATAACCGGTGCGGGCGGACGTCCTATCAATCGGGAACAACTGAAGTCGGCTGTAACCGGTACCCTTGAAGGCAGGAAGCTGTCGAAGGTGCTTGTTATTCCCCCTGATTTCACAAGGTTCCATTCTATGGCGGGCCTTATAACTGAAATGTATTATGATATTTTGCATGAAAAGTGCGCGGTTGACATTCTGCCGGCCCTTGGAACGCATGAACCGATGACGCCTGCGGAGTGCAGGGAGATGTTCGGGAACATCCCGTTCGACAGGTTCATAAGGCACGACTGGAAGAACGATGTCGTTAAGATAGGTGAAGTTCCCGCGGAGTTTGTATACGAAGTTTCGGAAGGCCTTGTAAACGAAAGCATTCCCGTCGAGGTCAACGGGCGGCTTTTGGATGAAAGCTATGATCTGATAATATCGGTCGGGCAGGTAGTGCCCCACGAGGTCGTGGGAATGGCGAATTACAGCAAGAATATATTCGTCGGATGCGGCGGCAGAAGAATGATCAACAGCTCGCATATGCTTGGTGCGTTTTACGGCCTGGAACGCATCATGGGAAAGGACTTCAGCCCTGTAAGGAAGGTTTTTGACTACGCCGAGGAACATTTCATCAAGGATATGCCCCTCATATATTTCCTTACGGTGACAACCGCTGTCGGCAACAAGGCGGATATTCACGGGGTTTTCGCCGGCAGGGACAGAAAGCTGTTTGAGGATGCGGTTGAACTGAGTCAGAAGGTCAATCTGAATTATCTGGAGGAGGCTCCTTCGAAAATCGTCGTATATCTCAATGAAAAGGAATTCAAGAGCACCTGGCTTGGAAACAAGGCCGTTTACAGGACACGGATGGCGATTGCCGACGGCGGGGAACTGCTGATCCTTGCCCCGGGGGTTCATAAATTCGGCGAGGATGACAATATAGACGGCCTGATAAGGAAATACGGATATGTCGGAAGGGAAAATGTCCTGGAGCTTGTAAAGGCCGAAGAGGATCTGAAGGAGAATCTTTCGGCCGCCGCCCACCTGATACATGGATCGTCCGATGGCAGGTTCAGAATCACATATGCCGTCGCCCGGCTGTCGGAGGATGAAATAAAGGGCGTGAATTACAATTATGCGGATTACAGTGAAATGGCTGCAAGATATATGCCGGAAAAACTGGCGGACGGGTGGAATGATGTCAACGGGGAGCGCATATACTATATAAGCAACCCGGCGCTCGGTCTCTGGGCAGAGAGAAAGAGGTTTGTATGACGCCGAAGGAAATCGTAAGAAGAACGATAGAATTCAAGAATCCCGAAAGGCTGGCGATGGAGTTCTGGCCTCCTTATGTGAATGACTTCAAATGGGTGGGAATGGTCAGGAGCGTCGACCACAGGCCGCAAAGGGGAGTCGACGAGTGGGGCGCGGTATGGGAGAACATAGGTGTCTGCAATCTCGGCGAAGTCAAGGAATTCCCATTGAAGGACTGGGCTGATTTCAACAAACTCAATATTCCGGACCCAAAGGAAGACTGGCGCTGGGAAGGCCTGGAGCAGCATGTGAGGGAAGCCGGCGACAAATACATCGAGGGAGGCGGAATATCCATTTACGAACGCGTCCATTTCATAAGGGGACTGGAAAACACATGGCTTGATATTTACGACAACAGGGAAAATCTCGAGATGCTTGTGGACATCCTGACCGACATGAGCGTCTACATAGTGAAGCGGTATGCTGCGATGGGAATCGATGGCTATGCATTTGCGGACGACTGGGGGCTCCAGAACTCGCTGATGATTTCCCCCGCATTATGGAGGGAAATCTGGAAACCGAGGTACGCAAGGATTTTCAAGACCTGCAGGGATAACGGGATACACTCGATAATGCACAGCTGCGGCTATATCACTGATATACTCGACGACCTTATAGAAATCGGCCTTGATGTCATCCAGATGGACCAGCAGGAAAACATGGGTCTTGAAAAACTCGGGGAGAGGTTCAGGGGCCGGATTACCTTCTACTGTCCGGTTGACATACAGCAGACGATGGCGCATGGAACAATGGACGAAATAAGGGCTTACTGCAACAGGATGTTCGAAAATCTCGGCAAGACCGAAGGCGGGTTCATTGCCAAGATATATGCCGACCCCGTGGGCGCCGGGCACACGAAGGAAGCCATTGAAACCATGTTCGATGAATTTACAAGAATAAGTTTACGTCACTTCGGCCGGTGAATTCAAGGAAGCTGTCATCACAGCATATTTTGCGCAAGGGGCAAAACCACAGGGAATCCAGGGCCCGGCATTTCGGGTCAGCATATGATCCGGCGTGCGGGGCTTTTTGTTATGTGTGGTTTTTTGATTCCAGGGGCTTGTGGTATAATCAGGGAGTGTTGAATAACAAGGGATTATTGATATTCGGCAAACCATATTATCCCAATATTCGGGAGGAGGTGGTTTTATGAAGAGCATAAGGATTGGCATGATGGGGCTTGGCACCGTCGGCGGCGGCGTGGCGGCAATGCTTTCAGAGAACGGGGTGCTCATCGATAAAAAGGCCGGGTCAGGAATTATACTTGAAAAGATACTCGTAAAGGACATCGCCAAGGAAAGAAGCGATGTCCCTCAAAATATAAGGGCGATTCTGACTGATAATCCCGCGGATATTCTGGATGATCCGAATATAGACATTGTCATCGAGGTCATGGGCGGGACGAAGGAAGCGCTTGAATTCGTAAGGACGGCGCTCAGAAATAAAAAGCATGTTGTTACTGCGAACAAGGACATGATGGCCGCATACGGCGGCGATCTCTTCGCTGAAGCCGACAGGTCCGGGTCGGCCCTATTGTTCGAGGCCAGCGTATGTGCCGCGATTCCGGTCGTGGATGTTCTCAAGCACAGCCTGGCCGGCAACAGGATCAGCCGGATCATGGGAATACTCAATGGAACCACCAACTATATACTGACGATGATGTCCGGGGAAAAGTCGGAATATTCGCAGGCGCTTGAAAAGGCCATGGATGGAGGGTATGCGGAAAGCGACCCGGCGGACGATGTAATGGGCCGGGATGCCGCGAGGAAGATAGCGATCCTTGCCTCGATAGCCTTTAATATGAGGATAAAATACGAGGATGTATTCACAGAGGGAATTACAGGCGTCTCGTTATGCGATATAGAGTATGCCGCCGAGCTCGGGTACAGGATCAAACTCATTGCGGATGCGAAGTTCTCCGATGAAGGCGTGGAGGCCAGGGTCAACCCGCTTTTCATTCCGACCGGACATCCGCTTTCAAACGTAGATGGGGTATTCAATGCGGTTTATATCGAAAGCGACATGGCGGGCGAAACGATGCTTTATGGCAAGGGCGCCGGCGCAAAGCCGACGGCCAGCGCCGTCCTGGGCGATGTCATCGCCTTGGCAAGGGCGATCGGCGGCGGCGGCGCTGTCTTCACGGGATGCACATGCTTCAATGAGAAAATGATCGTGGCGCCGGAAAATGCGGTCAGCAGGTTTTATATCAGAATGAATGTAAAGGACAGCCCGGGGGTGCTTTCAAAGATAGCCGGCGTACTGGGCGACCATGGCGTGAGCATTTATTCGGTGGTGCAAAAAAAAGCGCAGGGTCAGTCAGCCGAAATAGTGATAATCACCCACATGGTCATGGAAAAGAACATGCTGGATTCAATTGCAAAAATAAAGGGCATGGATATAGTCAATGAATTCGGCAGCCTTATCAGGGTGGAGGGCGAGGATTGATGTACGAAGGATTGATTTCAAGATACAGGGAATACCTGCCGGTCACGGACCGGACACCGGTTATAAGCCTGATGGAGGGAAACACTCCGTTGATTCCATCCCTGAACATTGGAAGGATGCTGGGAATAGACTTGCACTTCAAGTATGAGGGATTGAATCCGACCGGCTCATTCAAGGACAGGGGGATGGTGCTGGCGGTGGCAAAGGCCATGGAAAGCGGCTCAGGCAGCATCATATGCGCATCTACGGGAAATACATCGGCTTCGGCGGCGGCATACGCGGCGAGGTTCGGCCTTAAGTGTGCGGTCGTCATTCCCGCGGGCAACATAGCCTATGGAAAGCTTGCGCAGGCTTTCATGTACGGGGCCAGGGTGGTTCCCATACAAGGTAATTTTGATAAGGCGCTGGAACTTGTCCGCATCATTTCCGACAAATACGGGATGACTTTGGTGAATTCGTTGAATCCGTTCAGGATAGAGGGCCAGAAAACGGCGGCTTTTGAAATATTGGAACAGCTTGGAAGGGTTCCCGACTATCTTGCGCTTCCGGTCGGAAACGCGGGCAACATAACCGCGTATTGGAAAGGATTCAAGCTCTTTCGGGATATCGGCAAGGCCCCGGCTGCACCAATAATGGCGGGTTTTCAATCCGAGGGCGCCTCGCCGATAGTACAGGGAAAGAAGTTTGAAAATCCAGAGACCATCGCAACCGCGATCAGAATAGGAAATCCGGTAAGCTGGGATAATGCAATCAAGGCGCGGGATGAATCCGGGGGATTCATAGACAGTGTAACGGATGATGAGATATTGGAGGCATACGCGATACTCGCCGGCAGGGAAGGCGTCTTCGCGGAACCGGCGTCAGCGGCATCCCTTGCGGGCATCATCAAGTCCGTGTCGTCGGGCAGGGTTCCGAAGGGAAGCACCGTGGTATGCGTGCTGACCGGAAACGGGTTGAAAGACCCCGACAATGCCGTTAAGCTTATAAAAACGCAGGAAGACGTTTCGGCCGATGAGGATGAAATAGTAAAGAGAATCATGGGGTGATTGCGGATGGCATGCATACATATACCCGCGACAAGCGCCAATCTGGGGGTTCTTTTCGATAAAGGGGCCGTAGCCCTTGATGTCTTTGAAAATACCATTGAAGTTGAAAAAGCCGTTGAAACCAAGATGAATATCCAGGGCGAGGCCCGGGATATTCTTCCGCGCGGCAAGGAAAACCTGGTGTACCGGGCAATCGAACATTTTTACCGCGAGACCGGCCGCAGGATGCCCGGGCTGTCGCTTGACATGCATAACGGAATACCGCTTTCAAGGGGACTTGGCAGCAGCGCGGCCTGCATAGCCGGCGGCATCTTCGCAGCCAATGAACTCGAGGGCGGAATTCTGAATCTGAATGAAATGATAATGATGGCGGCGGACCTGGAGGGCCACGGGGACAATGTCTGCGCCGCCGCGGCC
>JAFGQE010000154.1 GCA_016935835.1 Clostridia bacterium
GCAAAGGACATCGCCAGCACTTTCAATGCCCCCAAGGGATATAAGGAGGGCTCGGCCGGGGTATCCTGCGGTCTTGATGTGAAAGTGCACGACGGTGAAATACTTGTCAGGGGCGCGACGGTATTCCAAGGTTATGAAAACCCTGAGATTGACAACGGCGGGTATTTTACCGACGGCTGGTTCCATACGGGCGACATGGGCTTCATTGACGGGGACGGGTATATTTTCATAACCGGGAGAATCAAGGAGATGATAAACAAGGGCGGGGAAAAGATATCGCCCTATGAAGTTGAAAAATCGATAATGGGGCATCCGCTCATCAAGGATGCGGTTGTATTCCCGTATCCGGACGAAAACGGTTCCGAGGATGCCGGTGCGGCCGTTGTCATGAATGATGGCGCGTCGATTAGATTAGGCGAGCTCAGAAGTTATCTTGCCGGTAAAATCAAGCCATACAAGATGCCCACGCTTCTTTTCATCGCCGATGAAATCCCGCGGGGTGCGAATGAAAAAATTCAAAGGAATCTTTTATATGAACGCTTGCTTGAATTATATCCGGATCAAATAAAAGACAAGGATTTCAGGCACACAGGAGAAAAACTAAGCAAGACTGGCAGGCAGGTGTTGAAAATCTGGAAAAGCGCCCTGAAAAAAAGGAGCCTGGACATAAGCATGACATTCACGGATCTCGGCGGCGATTCACTGAACGGAGTTGCTGTGCTGAGCGATATTGAAAGGAAATTCAAGATCCGGGTGCCTGTCGATATCTTGTTTGAGGGAGGGACTGTAAGGACGGTTTCGGATTTCCTTGACCGTACCATTGAAAAAAAATGCGATTATGACTTTCTTGTGCCGGTCAAGGCATGGGGAGAAAAGACGCCTCTTGTCTGCGCTCATTCAGGAACAGGGGACGAGGTTACATACAGGCACATCGGTAAATACATGGAAAAGGACAGGCCCTTGTACGCGCTGAAGTTCAATATAAAAAAGGCCGGTTCGGAAGGGCCCCTCTCATTCGACGAACTTGGCAGGATATATGCGGATGAGATCAGAAGGCTGCTTCCCGAAGGACCTTATCATATCTGCGGACATTGCTGGGGCGGCGTGCTCGCATACAAAATAGCGTCAGTATTGAGAAATGACGGCTGCAAGGTCGGCATGCTGGCCATGTTCGACTCGGTTGACAAGGAAAGGGACAAGAAGACGGAAAAGATGCAGGAGAGCCTTTTAAGAAGGTTCGCCATCAGTTTCAAGGAGAGCATGGGCCAATTGCGGGGATTGCCATTAATGGAAAAGTTCAGGCTGGTTGTCAGAAAAGCCGGGAACATAATCAATTTGGTGAAGATTGTACAGAACAAAAAGCTTTATGCATACGGGGCCCGGATAAACAACCGGTTGCTGATGCGAATCACAGGAAAGGCGGGTGCGCTTGGATACGCCTACAGGAACTACCTGCCGGAGGATTACGAAGGGGATGTCTATTATTTCAAAGCGGCCAGGGGCAGGTCAGGTAATTTGAGAAGCGAGGAGTACTGGTCGGCCAAGGCCGGTAACTTTGAACTGATAGAGATGGACTGTCATCACAACGACCTTGTTACGGGCGGGAACGCAAGGGTTCTTACCGGAAAGCTGGTTGATATAATGAGAAGATATGATACTAAGTAAACTGGCCGGTCAAGGTGCTAAAAGAAAGCCCGAAGGGTGGCCGGCGGTGATAATAAGGGTATTATCGGTTGCAACGGCATTGTATCTGATTTTTGCCGTGCTTTATTATCCGGAGCCCATACTTCATAGAAGCATCACGTTCGGGCTTTTCTATTCCTTGATTTTTCTGGGTTATGTTACGCCGGGCGGGAAGTCCGTTGCAAGGATTCCGGTCCATGACTGGCTGCTTGCCTTTCTTTCGCTTGGCGTCAGCGTTTATATCGGGCTGAACATAGGCCGGCTGACGACCAGAATGGTTTTCTATGACCCGGTGCTGCCCATGGACATGATCTTTGGAGCCTTGACCCTGGTACTGTTGTTTGAGGGGACCAGAAGGGTAATAGGGCCATGGCTTCCCGGCTTGAGTCTGCTTGCCCTTGCATATATTTTTTCAGGCCATCTGATACCCGGAAGATTCGGCCACAGGCCCTTTGGCGCAGAATACATAGTCGATGGGCTTTTCATGACAAATTACGGGGTCTGGGGCAGTGTGCTGGGCATAGCCGCAGGACCAATAATGATTTTTCTGTTGTTCGGCACTGTTTTCATAGAAACCGGAGCAGGGGGATTCCTGTTTGATTTTGTTTCCAGAATCGCTGGCAAAAGCAGGGGAGGCATAGCAAAGGTTGCAATAATCACATCGGCTATGTTCGGAATGGTTTCGGGCGGTTCGCTGGCAAATGTGACGACAACCGGAGCAATGACAATACCCGCGATGAAAAAGAGCGGATTCTCAGGCGAGTATGCGGCTGGTATAGAAAGCTGCGCATCGGTAGGCGGTATATTCATGCCCCCGATCATGGGTTCGGTGGCTTTCATTATGTCGGATGTTGTTGGCATACCGTATGCCGAGATAATTCAACGGGCGGTTCTGCCGGCCATAATATATTTCTCGGCATTGTTCTTTGCAGTTGATATAAGATCAAGAAGGCTGGGGATCAAAGGCGCTGCATCACAATCCAAAGAGAGAATCATGCCCCTTCTGCTTAAGGGATACAATTTCTTCATACCCCTTGCTTACCTTGTTTTTCGTTTGATTTCCGGAAGAACATCGGCGGCGGCGGGCCTGGAAACCATACTTCTCATGCTTGCGCTGAGTTTGTTTGACAAAAGAAAGCCGTTTTCCTTTAAAATGATTATTGACTCGCTTGCATCCACTGCCGGTAAAGGCACACTTATAGTTTCAACGATGGCAATGTGCGGGATACTTGTAGGAGTCATTGACATAACCGGTATAACCGCCAAATTCACTTCGTATCTGACGCATGTCTCGGATATATCCATTATTCTCACATTGATTGTAGTCATGCTTGTCACGATTTTTCTCGGACTTGCAATGAGCATTACATCTACGTACCTGATTGTGGCGGTGCTTGGGGCTCCGGTGCTGGTAAGCCTTGGATTCGAGCCCCTTGCCGTCCATATGTTCATATTGTTCTTCGCCGCGATGGCGACCATCACACCTCCTGTGGCAATTACGGCATATGCTGCGGCGGCGATCGCCGAAGTTTCTCCGATGAAAGTGGGCTTTTTATCGATGAAAGCGGGTATGGTGGCATATATACTGCCTTTTGCATTCATTGCAACCCCGGCGCTGCTTCTCTATGGTTCGTTTCCCGAGGTTGCGATTTCTTTTTTCATAGCCCTGGCAGGCACATTCA
>JAFGQE010000155.1 GCA_016935835.1 Clostridia bacterium
ATGGGAGGGACGCCGGTGTTCAATGCGGGAACACACAGCGGTGCTATAACCGTCGGCGACTTCATATCGTTCAGCGGCAGCAAGGACGGCATGTCGGTAACCGATGAGACCGGAACGAACTCGGGGTGGAAATTCAGCGTAGCCATGACGGACTTCCATACATCGGGGATTGATGACCCGACTGACGGGGCTTCGGCGGATATGGACATATTCATCGCCGCCGGCGACTGGATGTCCATTAACATCGACAACAGCAGCCAGGGAATGGACGAAGACGGCACATATACCCTCATACCGGGAATCGGCGGCGACGGAGGGGTCGTGGAGGCGGACAAAGTGCTGTTCTTCGGGGGAATGCTCCCGATAGGGACGCCCAACTGCTCTGAAGTCACGGCTAATACAATGAATCTCATAACCGTTGATCCGGGTTATGGGGCGGGCAGGTATGTATTCGACCTGAATCTCAAGATTTTGATTGACGGATGGCTTCCCGTGGGCGCAAGGGTAAATTCAACCGCATCGGCGGGGGGGCGGTTCGATGACATGACCATAGGAGCGGGCGACAAGGTGCAGGTATTCGCCGGCGTGTACTCGGCCGATATGACATACAGCGCATCCTGCAATCCGGCTTCCTGAGGCATCGGCGGGCGGGCATGACGAATCCTAAAGTTCCATAAGGAAAGAATCCGGCCGTCCATATCGGACGGCCGCAGGGAAGGTGCATATGAAAACCGGCAGATTGGCTATGATCATGGTCGTTATGTTTATTTCCGTTTCCGCAACGGCTTTCGCGGATGATGCGTCGGAGCCGGGGGAGCGGACGGGCGGCATTTTCAGCCTAAGGCACGACGGGAGGAACAATTACTTCGAAACCGTTGGGATTCCAGGTGAAACAGGATGCATAACCTTTACCTTGGAAAATGATGCGGCTTTGGAAACAGAAAACCATCTGCTGGTCTATGACTCGGTTACAGCCGTCAACGGCGGGAATGAAATAATGACGCCGGGAAATTTCACAAACACAGAAACCGCCGGGTGGTTCGGCAGCATATGCGAATCCATAATGCTAGGATCCGGCGAATCCATTGAAAGAACCCTGCCGTTCACCGTGCCTTTGAATGCGGAGCCGGGAATATATTCGGCGATACTCGCACTATACTGCGAACAGGATGGGACATCGCTGAAAGGCGGCCCGGAATCGCCGGAAATGGAAATCAAGATAAACAGCAGCTATACGAATACGCTGGCTATAATAATAAGGGTGGGAACAGAATATGAACGCAGCATCATCCCGGGCGGTGAAGCCCGGCTTGTGTTCGATGCCGGGTCGGGAAGAAGCTTCATAAGCATACCGTTGCAAAATACGGGCAACACTTATGAGTTTCCGGTCATTACCGCGGTTGTTTCCGATGATGAAGGAAATATACTGCTCGAAAAATCCCTGAAAATGGATATTTTTTACAGAATGACAAATGCATATGCAATGATTGAGACAACCGGGGGAATAAAAAGTGCGGGAGGCTATACCGTGGCGGTTTCCGGTGAATATGGCCCGGATGGTGGCCGCAGGACTTTTCAAAAGGACTTTCGGGTTGCGGCCGGGGAAGAGATTGAGGCCGTTGATGAACCTGATGGGATTGTAATCCCTGAATCAGGAAAAACAATGGAACCGGGAGGCCCCGTATGGTTGTTCCTGGGTTTGCTGGCCGGGCTTGCGGCGGCGGCGGCAGCTTATCTCATGGGCGCAAGAAAAAGGTCCGGCGGACGCTGAGGCGGGTGGCTCCGGCAATCCGGGTTTATCTTAAATTTTATTCCATCAAAGCCTGGATATGGGGATAATTATCCTTGAACCTGTCTTTTTGTTGTCTCCGATAAAGACATCGACATTGTATACCCCCGTTATTATTTCCTCGGTAAGAACCTCGCCGGGCATCCCTGAACGAACGACCGCGCCGCCGGCCATGAGGAATATATGCTGTGTATACTGGGCGGTGAGATTCAGGTCATGGAGCACACAGACAATCGTCTTGTTTTTTTTATCGGCGAGCGATCTTGCGAGGTCCATTATCTCGACCTGGTGGTTGATGTCAAGCATTGAGACCGGCTCGTCCATGAGAATGATGTCGGAGTCCTGGGTGAAGGCCCTTGCGAGGATGACCCTTTGTTTTTCACCGCCCGAGAGTTCGTTGATGCTTTTGTTGCGAAGTGCGATGGTGCTGGTGTCCTGCATTGCGGATTCGATGTGGTCCAGGTCGTCCCTGCTGAGGCCGTCGAGACCTGAATGGTATGGATTCCTTCCCATTGCGATGATATCGAAAACGCTGAAATCAAAGCCGGAGACCGTTTCCTGCGGCACATAGGCGATATGCCTTGAGCGCTCCCTTGATTTCATTCTGCGGATGTCAACGCCGTCAAGGCATACTTTGCCCGACGCAGGGGAGAGGTATCCGTAAAGGTTTTTAAGAAGTGTGCTTTTCCCGCATCCGTTGGGACCGATGACCCCATAGAAAGTCCCCTGGTAGAATTCCATTGACACGCCCTTGAGGACTTTCGTCCTGCCATATGAGAAATGAAGGTTTTCCACGGTAAGTACGCTCAAGCCAGTGTCCTCCTTTTGCTGCGAAGCAGCAGGGATATGAAGAATGGAACCCCGAAGAGCGAAGTTATGACTCCGATTGGTATTTCCTGCGGGGCGAAGAGAGTCCTTGCAGCCGTGTCACACAGCAAAAGGAAGATTCCTCCCGCAAGCGCCGATACCGGCATGAGCTTCTTATGGTCCGGACCCGTTAGGTAGCGGACCGCATGAGGTATTATCAGGCCTACGAAGCCTATCGTTCCGCAGAAGCATACGCTGATAGCGGTTACCATTGAGGCGGTCAGAAGAAGAAGCCTTTTCAAAGCTCCCGCGTTTACTCCAAGGGAAACCGCGGATTCGTCCCCGGTGGAGAGAATATTTATGTTACCGGCGTTCAGCAGCAGCACCAGCGAGCCGGCAAGGATGAACGGGAGCATGACGAGGACGGTATCCCAGCTTGAGCCGGTCATGCTGCCCATTGTCCAGAACAATATCCTGTGCGCCTGTTCACGCGAGGCGATTATTATGATGGATATTACTGAGGAACAAAGGAATCCTATCGCGATGCCCGACAGTATGAGTGTGTTTGTTACAAGCTTGCCGCCTTTTTGGGCGATCAGGTAAACCGCCGTAGTGGCCATGACGGCCCCGATGAAGGCATAAAGGGGAACCAGACCAAGGCTGAAGAGCGCATACTGCGTTCCCGTGACAAAGGCAAGCGCCGCGCCAAGAACCGCTCCCGACGATATGCCCAATACATAGGGATCGGCCATCGGGTTGCGGAACATTCCCTGAAAGACTACCCCGCAGACCGACAGCCCCATCCCTACCAGGATGGAGGCGGCTATGCGGGGCAGCCTTATGGAAAATATTATTGTGAAATACTGGGAAGGCATGCCGTCGGTGCTGACCAGACGCTCCAGCAAGGGTATCTTCGACAGTATTATTTTAAGACTGTTCAAAAAGCCTATGCTGGCGGAACCGGTTCCCGCCGAAAACACCACAGCGAAAAACATCATGGCGATGAGTGTGATGTATATCAGCGGGTAGACGGCCTTTTTTCCTGATTTCATGTTTCACCTACTCGAAAAGTTCCGGATGGATGGCTTTTGCCATTTCTACGAACGCCTCCGCCAGACGCGGGCCCAGGCGCTGTAGCGTATCGTCGTCAATCGTATACATGCGGTTTTGCTTTACGGCGTCAAGGTCCTTGTATCCGTTGGCTTCCCTAAGTCCCTCGGCCGGAGCCCATACCGAAAGAAGCAGCAGGTCGGGGTTGTGCTCTACTATTTTCTCAACGCTGTAGGACCAGCCGTCTGTGTCGTCTGCCACATTTATGCCCCCGGCGGCTGAAATCATCCCGCTGATGAAGGTTCCCCTGCCTGCCGTGAAATCACCGTATTCGCCGTATCCCATGACATAATAAACGGTGGGCTTGTCGGCCCCGGAGACCCTTGCGATGATATCGTTGATAATTGTCTTCATGCCCGAAGTTATCTCGGCCGCCTTTTCCTCGGCTTTCAGCACTGCGCCGACCATTTCAATGGAAGTGTACGCGCCTTCGAATGATTCCTCATTGTCAATTACAAAGAATGGTATGCCAGCATCCTTGATCTGCATTGCGATGTCCTTCATGGTTATTTCCGACAGCAGGACAAGGTCCGGCTGAAGCTCCAGTATTTTCTCGACGTCGGGCTGGTCCATGTTGCCGACCGAGACGATATCATTTACTTCGTCGAAGGGATAATTGCACCAGTCCGTGCGTGCGACGAGCTTGTCGCCCTGTCCGAGCGCAAAGATTATTTCAGTGATATTCGGCGCAAGGGAGATTACCGTCCCCGGTGTTTCATCAAAGAGCATTACCGTACCCTGCGAGTCGGTCACGCTGTATGAGGAATCTTCAGGCGAGGGCGACGGTGCGGCTGTTGCGTCGGATGACGCCGTCGGCGAAGCGGAGGGATCCGCGACTTCCGAAACGCCGCATCCGGTTGCAAGAACCGCCAGGACGGTCAGCATTACCAATGCTGCAAGTATTTTTCTTTTCATGTTCAACCTCTCAAAATTAAAATTTCACAGTCAATATTCATCCCGGTAAATGAAAACCCCCTGCCTTAAAAGGCGGGGGGTTCTGAATACAAAATTTGTTCCGACACCCCCTATACCTCGTAGAGTTACCAGTGCAAACGGTTAGGCAGGTCTTCTGACTCGGGTTCATCGTCTGATTCATTCCTTCCCGGTTTCATCCAGTGGATTTTGAATCTTCTCACCCTTACAGCGGCGGGACCGTCCGGGATTCACACCCGGTTCCCTTTTAATCCGGCTTGTTTAAGCGCGGAACATAACCGTGGATATTAAACTGTGCACCCATTATAAGCCCCGTCTTTATCCGCGTCAACAACAATAAATGGCAGTCACAGGCACTCATGCGGCATTGATGACGGGACGAAATCAAATTCCGGCCATCACCCGTCCGCGGTATTTTCACTTTTTATTACCAGTTGCTAATATTTGCATGCTATAATGTCACGGAGGAGAATGGATTTGAGGGATGCAGTCATTAAAGTTTTTACTTTTATTCTCAGAGGGACATTGTCCGTCTGGCTTAGGCTTGCATATAACATCAAAGGCTACAATGAAAAAGTAAAGAATCTGAAGGCGCCGTACATTCTTGTCGGAAACCATTGCCTCAACTGGGATCCTTTCATGAGCGGCTCATATCTTAAATATGCCACGAGGTTCATATCCAGCGACAGCCTGTTCAGGGACAAGTTCGTCGCATTTCTCTTGACCTACCTGGTTGGCGCCATTCCAAAGAAAAAAGCCGTATCAGATATGAAGACCATCAAGCTTACACTCAAGGAACTGAAGAAAGGCCATGTGGTGGGCGTATATCCCGAGGCTAACAGGACATGGAACGGCCGCTCGATAGACATACTGTACTCAACGGCAAAATTCGTCAAGCTCATGAAAGTGCCGGTAGTAAACTGCATGATGAAAGGCGGGTATCTTTCAAGACCCAGGTGGTCCGTCAGGGGAAGACGGGGTGTCCTCGAGCTTCATTACGAAATTCTTTTCACCGCGGAGGACGTCAGGAAGAAAAGCGTTGACGAACTCTATACCGAAATGAACAATGCGATCCAATATAACGAATATGACTGGCAGCGTGAGCGCATGCAGCTGTTCAAGAGCAAGACACCCGCAGAATTCCTTGAAAATTATCTTTACATATGCCCGCAATGCAAGGAAATCGGCAGGCTGGAAAGCCGCGGGGACCTGTTCCGGTGCAACAACTGCGGCCTTGAACACAGGCTGGACAACTATGGCTTCTTCTGCAATGAAGGCAGAAGCTTCGAAAACCCGCAGGAATGGGGGGACTGGCAGGAGCAATACTTCAAAAAGATAGCCGCCGAAAATGATTTCATATTCAGCGACAGCCATGCGGTGCTTTACAAAGAGGATGAAAAACACAAGCTTCATATCGTCGCTGAGGGAACGCTTTCGCTTTACAAGGACAGGCTCGAGTTTGTATCGCCAAAAACCAGCCGGACTTTCATGATAGGCGATATTTTCGGCAACACGATACAATTGAACTGCCTTTTTGATTTTTATTACAATGGTAATTTCGCAAGGTTCCGGTTCTTTCCAAAGAACAGGGCGTCGGCATTCAAGTGGAACCATGCGGTCGATTATATAAAGAAATTGGAGGAAAAGCAGGATGAATAACTTTGAACTGGCGCCGATAGTCGTAGACATCTGCCTGTTGTCGGTATTCCTGGCGATAGGGACATTTTTCAAGCGGAAAATCACTTTCTTCAGGAAATTCCTTGTGCCGAACTCAATCATAGCGGGTTTCATAGGATTGATTGCAGGGCCATCGCTGTTGAATATCGTTCCCAAGGGCTCGCTTGCCGGGGATACTCTGGAGCTTCTCGTTTACCATCTCATGGCAGTCGGTTTCATAGCCCTCGCCCTGAAAGAAAGAAAAAAGGAAAAGGGAGTGGAGATAAGCAATACAGGGATTGCGATCGTAAGCACTTACCTGATGCAGGGAATACTGGGACTTGCGATAACACTGATCCTTGCATATACATTCATGAAGGACCTGTTCCCGCC
>JAFGQE010000156.1 GCA_016935835.1 Clostridia bacterium
AAGCTCGGCGTCTGAAAGGTTTTCCGCTCCGGATTTCTCCAGTTTCTCGTAAGGCCTGTCTTCTTCAGGCAGGTCCTTCATTCTCAATCTTTCCATTTGTTTCCTCCGCTGAATATTATTTCGCGCCCTTGCCGCGTCCGCGGAGGAACATCAGACGATTCCCATATCCTTCAGATTTTTATATATCCTGTAAAGCGGAAATCCCATGACATTGTAAAAGCATCCGTTGACCCGTTCTATGAACTTTCCGCCCGCACCCTGTATTCCGTACGCGCCCGCCTTGTCCATGGGGTCGCCGCTATTTACATATTCCTCTATGTCCTTTTCGTCAATTACTCCAAACACGACTTCTGTTGTCTCCGAGAAGCATACCGTTGTCTGGTTTTTTGGATTAATAATCGCTACCCCCGTTATGACAAGATGCCTGGCCCCGGACAGTTCCCTCAGCATGCGGGAAGCTTCTTCCTTGCAGTCCGGCTTGCCCATTATGCTTCCATGGACAACAATCGTATCGGCTGCGACAACCGGCAATCTGCCTTTGGTCGCTTCATAAACCGCCGTGGCTTTTTTCAACGCAAGTCTCTTTGCCATGTCTGCGGGAGTCTCCCCAGCCAGGGACGATTCATCAACCTGAGGTTCGACTATTTGAAAAAAAGGAGTTATTCTTGCCATCATTTCCGCTCTTCTGGGTGAACCCGACGCAAGTATGAGCAGAGTCTTCTGATCCTCCTCATTTATATTAACATTTATTGTCATTATTATAAATCCTTTTTTCGAATTATTTCATCTTTGTCATATACGGCGGTTATACCGCTTCCGGGAGGTATGACTACAAAGTCATCATCCCATATGCCGCCGGTCATTCTCATGATTAAATCCATGCTGCCAGTCTCAATGTTTACATTCTTACCCTCAGCGGCCATCTCGCGTTCAAATTCCTTATATACCCCATGGTCATAGGTTTCAGGTATGTTGATGAATAAAACATCAGAGGTGTCATTTTGAGGATGTATGGTCTCCCAGATGAATCTTGCATTTTCCTCCCCGTACTCTTCAACGAATTCGTCATAGGTTTTGTCAAGTCCCATCTGCTTCCCCGTTTCGGTTTTCCGCAGATAATCCCCGTCCTTCCTGCAATAGCCGGTACAGCCCCATGACATGCTTTCCCTGCCTGAAAAAAGCTGGTTGAATCTCTTTCTGGAACCCAGGAATATCGTGCAGCAGTCGTGCGCCCTGGGAGCTACAACCGGGCTGTCCCCCGCCTTCAGTCCGTCCAGTGAATTTCCACACAAGCCAAATCCGAGCAAAACGGCGTCATACCCGGTTGCTCTGTCAATTGCCGCCTGGATTCGGTCCCTGAGGTCATGGGGTTTTTCATGGGCCGCTTTTTCAGTATATTCAACATCAATCGCAGCATCGGATCTTTTGATACATAGCGAGGCTTCCATTTCAAGGACATCGCAGCATATGAGTTTATACTTCAAGGGACTCCTCCGATGCCTGCCCTGAAATCAGGGGTTTTTCCTTTACTGTCAGACAGAATATGCCTCCGAAAATTATATTTGAATAATAAGTAAGTATTCTCCATATCAGCACAACCGACATCTTTGGCGAATTATAGAAGAACGGGGCAATGAACAACAGACTGAGTCCTTCCGAACCGCCGGAAGTTCCGGGAGTCGGCACCATTGATGCAATCATGACGACCATCGCGGTGCTTACGAAAAGCTCCCATGAAAAGAAAAACACTCCCTCCAACGCCCTTATCATCAGCACCGGAACAAGAAACAGGAATGTCTGCTGCAATATTTGCATTGCATACGCACCGATTATATACCAGAACCTTTGGACAAGAACACTGAGCCCATCCCTGAACGCCTGAAGCGACTCCTGTACTTCCTTGAACTTTTCCTCGGGCTCCTTCATCATCTTGAAGAAATGAAGCAGCCGGAAGAACCCTCTCACCGCCTTGGCCGCCATGTTTGATTTAAATAGAAACAATGCATAGATTCCTATGAGCGACAGGTTTGCTGTTGCTCCAATTATAAACAGCAGATTGAAGTTCGGTATATTAAGAACAAGGAACTGCCTGTTGGTAATGTATAGAATAATGCAATAAAGAAAAAGGACCGTCTGGAAAAGAACGGATTTCAAAATAATTATGCTTGATCCGGTTCCTGCGTTAACTCCCATTTTGTTCAGCATATAAACCTGTGCAGGCTGGCCGCCTGTTTGAAAAGGCGTTATGGAGCTGAAGAATTGTCCGACCATCACCGTCTTGAAATTTTGACCCGGGTCATTCTTTTTGCCGATTATTCCCCTTTTAAGAAAACCTACGGTAAAGGATCCGAAAACCCAGAAGAGTACATTGCACAAAAAAGCTCCGAAAAGCCAATAATAATTGGTCCTGACTATAAGGTCGAAAAGACTCTGGACCCCATCCGTAAAGAACACAAGAACCACCAGCGCAATGCTGGTTATAATGATTATCACAGAGTTAAGGACGATTTTCTTCATTTATGCCGATTCTCACTTTTTAATAAGCTCTTCTATGTTCAGTCCTTCGACAACCACATTCACTTCCTTCACCTGTATCCCCGCAAGCTTCATCAACCGTTCCTTGATTTCCCGTTGAAGATCCCTTACCGTTTCAGGTATCGCAACCCCATAATTAACATCAAGGCCTATGTCTACAGTGCTTCCGCCATCGCCCCTTGTGATTTTTATGGACTTTTTCCTTTTCCCTATGGACAAACCGTTGAATTCCCCGATTGTTTTTTCAATATATGTCATGACAACCGCTTCCGATATCTCGATATTTCCATCAGGAACCTTTGATTCATCTTCCATGGACGCCTCCTAAAATTCCGCATGCCTGGGCACCCTCGGGAATGGTATGACATCCCTTATATTGCCCATCCCGGTAATATACATAAGAACTCTCTCAAAGCCGAGGCCGAATCCCGCATGCTCGGTGCCGCCGTACTTTCGCAAATCAAGGTACCACCAATAATCCTCGGTTTTCATTCCCATCTCCCTGATCCTCGCCTCGAGCACTTCGTACCTTTCCTCGCGCTGGCTCCCTCCGATTATTTCCCCGACGCCCGGCACCAGCAGGTCAACCGCCGCGACTGTTTTTCCATCATCGTTCTGCCTCATGTAAAACGCCTTTATATTTCTGGGATAATCCTTGACAAAAACAGGTTTTTTAAAGTGTACTTCAGTAAGGTATCTTTCATGTTCAGTTTGTAAATCACAACCCCATTCAACGGTGTTTTCAAATAATATCCCGCTGTTTTTCAATATTTCGATCGCTTCCGTATATGTTATCCTTGCGAACTGCGAACCCGTTACGTTCGCAAGTTTGTCAAACAATCCGTTCTCTATGAACTTGTTGAAGAAATCCATTTCCTCCGGGGCATTTTCAAGAACATAGGCAATCAGGAACTTTATCATTTCCTCCGCAATGTCCATGTCGCCTTCCAGATTGCAAAACGCCATCTCTGGTTCAATCATCCAAAATTCTGACGCATGCCTGGCAGTGTTGGAATTTTCGGCCCTGAAGGTAGGGCCAAAGGTATACACCTTGCCAAAAGCCATGCAAAAAGTCTCTGCCGCAAGTTGTCCGCTTACGGTCAGATTTGTTTCCCGCCCGAAAAAATCCTGCGAATAGTCTATGCGGCCATTTTCGTCCAGGGGTGGATTTTTTGCATCAAGGGTCGTAACCCTGAACATTTCCCCGGCTCCCTCGCAGTCGCTTCCGGTGATGATCGGAGTATGGACATAAACAAATCCCCTTTGCCTGAAGAATTCATGTATGGCGTGCGCAAGGACGGACCTGACTCTGAAAACCGCGGAAAAAGTGTTTGAACGCGGCCTTAGGTGCGCTATGCCTCTCAGGTACTCAAAAGTATGTCTTTTCTTTTGAAGCGGATATTCCCTGTCGCTTAGTCCCGGCACCCTTATCTTGTCCGCTTTGATTTCAAATGGCTGCCGCGCATCCGGCGTCAGCTCCAGCACGCCTTCCACTTCGATTGAAGAACCCACGGTGAGCTTTTCCGCCTCCGTGAAATTATCTATTCTTCCTTCTTCAAATACTATCTGAAGATTGTGGAAATATGATCCGTCATTGAGTTCAATGAAGCCAAAGTTCTTTGAGCTTCTTACGGTCCTTACCCATCCCTTAATCAATACGGACCCGTCCGTATAACTACCGGCGCCTTTATATAACTCCCTGACTGTTACAAGCATATTTCAATACCCCCCGACAACCATATGTGAGACATTATACCATATTGCGTCTTGCCTTTTCAAAACAGCCCGGCCGCGGGCCCTTTTATCCGGCGCATTGCCCTTAGATCAGTTTCTGAAAATAGACGACATCCAAAAGCCTCCCGAACTTTTCACCCGCTTGCTTCAGCTCCCCGACAAGCCTGTACCCTTTTCGCAGGAATAAGTCCGAACTTCTTTTATTCTCGCTGCAAATCAATGCAATCAGGGAGTGCAGCCCCTTTTCAATTGCCTTTTTCTCAAGGAAATCCAAAATTTCAGCTCCACGGCCCCTTCCTGTGCTATCCTTTTCAAGATATATTGAAACATATGCGGATCTGTCATATGCTTCCTTGTTGTTGAAGGGACCAAGTGTGCAATATCCTATTACTCTATCTTCATCAAGCACCGTATATGTTCCGGATTTTGTTCCCGTAAACCAAAATGCCGCTGAAAACTCATCCACCCCCAGTTTTTTCAAGTGAAATGTAGCCGTTGAATTTTCAACATAGTAATTATATATCCCGAGCAGTGCCAGAACATCCCATTTCATAGTTTCCCTGATTTCCATGTTACCTCCCTGAATTTTTAACAATCGCTGATATCATGATGAATTTTTCCTTTTTCACTCCCGGGGGGCATGAATCGGCGTTGCCGAGTATAAATCTATGTTTACCTGTCTTTTGAATTATTTCACGGACATATTCCGCCAGGTCCTCCATATTGTAATTCAATAGAACCGTTGGCTCTATGCCTCCTATCAGCCCGATATTGTCAGGAAGCAAAGCCCGCGCTTCGTATGTATATATGTCGCCTGTCGGGGGCGGCGACATTGACTCAATGACATCAATCCCCGTTTTTGCCATCTCTGGAAGCAGGTTCCTCAGCTGTCCGCAGGCATGATGTATGAGGTATTTGCCCTCCCGGTGAAGTATATCGGACCATCCGGATATTTCATCGGCCACATAGCGTCTGAAAAAGTCCGGGCTTATGTTTCCGGTCGAGCTGTCCTCCCAGAATATATAGGCTTCGGCTCCGCTCTCAACGGCTATTTCAACGGCCCTTCTTGAGTTTTGTTTCATTGCATGAAGACACTCTCCGAGTGTTTCAGGGAAATCATACGCAGCATATGTTGCCTCGATTGTTCCCGCCCAATTTTCAAGCAGGGATTGATATGAGCTCTTCATCTCGGATCCGATGATCGGCACCAGCAAGGCCTCTTTTCCCATTGCCTGCATTCCTGCCTCATATCTGGAGAAATCAGGTTTTATTATCATGTCCTCGTTCAGATATGTCAGTATTTTGTAGTCTTCCTCCCGCTTCAACGGGTGGCCTGTCAAAAACCATGTGTCCCCCTGCGCGGAGTAAGAATAAATGAACTCTAGGCTGCCTACCGGTGTTTCGATCAGCACCCGCCTGCTCTTGCCTTCTGTCTTTTCATTTATGCAACTGTTTTTGTATTCTTTTTTTATCAGCGTGCAATACCCTCTGAAAAGCGGGTCCGCACCTATGCTTTTATAAAATTCCAGCATCCCCGCTTTTCTTGTTGATTCCGGCAGCGATTCCCAATAGTATGGCAAAAAAGGGGACCAGGCAATGCGGTCCGTCTCAGTTCCCTTTATTGAATTCAACAATCTTTCCCGGCTGTTCATTTCCATAAGGTGTCTCAGTTTATCTTTCCTTTTTTATTTTTCTTATTTCCTTTGTAAATGTATCAATATCATTGAAGTCCTTGTAGACGGATGCAAATCTGACATACGCCACCTCATCTATTTCCTTCAGGCGCTTCATTACCTCATCACCGATTTCAGCAGATGATACTTCCCTTAGGTACTCCTTATAAAATGACGCCTCCATATCCGATACTATCTGCTCGAGGACAGCGATTGAAACCGGTCTTTTGGCACAGGCGATGAGAAGCCGGTTAAGGAGTTTTGATGAATCGAATACCTGCCTTGAATTATCCTTCTTGATAACCATCAGGGGTTTTCTTTCGATGTTCTCATAGGTCGTGAACCTTTGCCTGCACTCAAGGCATTCCCGCCTTCTCCTGATTGCATAGCCTTCCTCGGTCGGCCGTGAATCTATGACTTTGTCAACTTCAAATCCGCAGAACGGGCATTTCATCCCTCGCCTCCAATAATCTGAAAAGCCGCTCCTGAAAGCGGCTGTTCTTTACAATTTCCTGAGGAAATTGGGAATGTTGATACCTTTGTCATCATCCTCTTCCTCCTCCGGAATCTCCACCACTTCTTCGTACGGGGACTCGTTCTCATAAGATTCTTCTGAATCCACGTATTCCTCAGGTCCAGTCTCTTCGTATTCCCCGGTTTCGGGCGCGTTGCCCACCGCTTCGTCCACCTTGTCTTTTTTATACAACTTTTCAATGTACTTCGATGTCCTTATAGGCATTGAACCATCGAATCCGGTAGCTATTACCGTCACCATCACCTCATCGCCCATGTTTTCATCTATAGCTGCGCCCCATATGATGTTGGCATTGGGATCCGCGGCTTCGTAAATCATATTTGCCGCAGCATCAACCTCAAGCAGACCAAGGTCCGGTCCGCCTGTAATATTTATCAATACTTTCTTTGCCCCGTCTATCGATGTTTCCAGCAACGGACTGTGTATGGCCTGTTTCGCAGCCTCGGAACACCTGTCCTCTCCCGATGCCCGCCCTAT
>JAFGQE010000157.1 GCA_016935835.1 Clostridia bacterium
GGCGAAATGCGAATTTGCAAGAACGACCTGACTTGAAGATATATTTAGTTGCTGTTTTACCCAGGAATCGAAATTAAACTCTAAAGCGTTTTATCATTAAGTAATCGTCTTTTAAAGAGATTTTTTATTTAAATAGGGAAATTATTTGCCATTGGCTGGCATTTATGCGCTTGTCTATTTCAATTATATCTATAAAAACAGACCTGTCCCCGCTTGGGTTTGTTATAATATTCGTTATTAAGGATGGGAGGCAAGTGTTGGAACATAAACCTAATTTTTTATTCATATTGGCGGACGATCTTGGGTGGATGGATCTAAGCTGCACTGGCAGCACGTTTTATGAAACGCCAAACATTGATAATCTTGCCCTTGAAGGCATGAGATTTACAAATGCATACGCAGCATGCCCTGTATGTTCGCCAACAAGAGCGAGCATAATGACAGGGAAGTATCCGGCAAGCATAGGGCTGACAAATTTCGTCGGAGGAAATGCAAGGGGATATCTAGTTGATGCACCCTATGCCGATCATATTTCGGTAAATGAGAAAACCTTTGCGGACGAATTAAAAGATAACGGCTATCGAACCTGGCATGTGGGCAAATGGCATTTGGCCGGACGTTATGACCGTACTGAGGAATTCAAGACAAGCCATTATCCTGACAAACATGGCTTTGATGTTAATATCGCCGGTTGTGAGGCCGGTATGCCGCACCATGGGTATTTTGCGCCATGGATGATAAAGAACCTGTCTGAAGGAGAAAAAGGCGAATATTTGCCGGACAGGCTTACTGATGAGGCGATAAGATTGGTCAGGAATAACGATGGAAGACCCTTCTTTCTGAACCTTTGGTATTATCTTGTTCATATTCCCATTGAAGCAAAAAAAGAAGATATCGAATATTTTATCAAAAAAAAGCGGGACCTGTCCCTCGACAAGGTGGTTGAATTCGAAACCGGGGACTTTTTCCCATGCGAACACAAAATGAATGAACGGATTATAAGACGATTGGTGCAGTCAGACCCTGTTTATGCTGCGATGCTAAAAAGCCTTGATAAAAATATCGGAAGGGTAATGGAAGCATTGAAGGAAACGGGGCAGTATGACGATACGGTTGTATTCTTCACATCGGACAATGGAGGTCTTTCGACGGCTGAGGGTTCCCCTACATGCAATAAGCCATTGAATGAAGGCAAGGGGTGGATGTATGAAGGCGGAGTGAGGGAACCGCTCATTATTAAATGGAAGGATAAAATAAAACCAGGTTCCATATGCCATGAGATAGTGACAAGTCCTGATTTTTATCCGACGATTTTGGAAATGGCACATGTAAATACAAGTAAGAATGTTGATGGGCTAAGCCTTTTGGACCTTGTGAGTAATGATAAAAAGCTGGCCAGGGAGGCTGTCTTCTGGCATTATCCTCATTATGCCAATCAAGGGGGAACACCGGGATCTTCCGTTAGAATGGGGAATTATAAGCTAATACAATTTTACGAATATGACAGGTGCGAGTTGTATAATTTAGAAGATGACCCTGGAGAGAGCATTGATTTGTTTGATATCAGAAAGGATATTGCCGGTCGTATGATGATATTGCTTGAGGAATGGAAGAAATCCGTGGAGGGGATGGTACCTGAAAGAAATCCGTCATTTGTTCCATGGAGCAAGTGTCATTCAGAGCTAATTTAGGTATAATGATTTCAGAATTGCTGCTTTGATCATGAAAGGAAAACAAGATGATGAACAAAAAAATACCATCAAGGGAAGACGCATTGAAATTGCTGAATGAGTATAACAAGAATGAATCTTTATTGAAACACGCATTTTCCGTAGAGGCGGTGATGAGGCATTTTGCCGAATATTATAATGAGGATGTTGAAAAATGGGGTGTGATAGGACTGATACACGACCTGGATTATGAACAGTATCCAGAGATGCATTGTAAAAAGACGGAAGAGCTGCTTCGTCAGAACGGGTGGCCGGAAGATAGCATTTATTCTGTAACAAGCCATGGCTTTGGCATATGCACGGAGAATGAACCAAAGCATATCATGGAAAAAACCCTTTATACCATCGACGAATTGACGGGGCTTGTCGCTGCGACCGCACTTATGAGACCGAGCCGAAGCATATTGGACCTTGAGACAAAGTCTGTTGTAAAAAAATGGAAGCAAAAAAGTTTTGCAACCGGTGTGGACAGGGAACTGATAGAAAAAGGTTCTGCAATGATGGGCATGGAAATAAATGAGATAATAACAATGACAATAGAGGCAATGAGAAAAATAGCTGAAGAAATAGGGTTAAGCGGGGATTTATAGTCCTTTTGGTGATTATATGAAAAAAGATGAACCAGGGTCAAAAAAAGTTGAAAAATCGATTGGAAGGCAATATGAAAACCGGAAAAGTCGTGGTTTTTTTGAAAAGACAGGCCTTTTTATTGCTGAATCTTCAAAAAGCGTTGGAAAATATGTAGCCGGGAAAATAGCAACAAGCCTGATCATAGGTTTGATTTCATTTATTGTATTCAAACTATTGGGAATAAATCTCGCCTGGCTTTTGGCTTTGATCCTTTGTTTAACAAACCTTGTTCCCGTTATAGGACCCTGGATAGGGTTGATTTTGGTTGCTGTGATAATTGTATTTTTTAATCCGATTTTTGCGCTTTATACAACAATCACGGCGCTTTTGCTTCAATTAATGGAACAATTTCTGCTGCTTCCGCTTATCGTTGGAAAGGCGGTAAACCTGAAGCCCATGTTGATTATAATCGTGCTGATTTTGGGGAGCATATTCTTTGGTTTCTGGGGAGTCATCCTTGCCATTCCAATCGCGGCAATAATAAAAATCTGGTATGGTATCTTCGTTAAGGATCATTACAAAGACAATATTGAAAATGAATAATGACTATGTTAGTATGTTATAGCATGCCGAAGTGGTGGAACTGGCAGACGCGCTGGACTCAAAATCCTGTGAGGGCAACCTCGTGCGGGTTCGACTCCCGCCTTCGGCACCAAAAAGGACTTTAAAAAGTCCTTTTATATTGTCTTGATTATGGTTTTTGTTCTTAAAGTAATTTTTTTATTAATCTGTCCAGTGATTTTGGGGTTTTGATTGAGGAATATCTCCCGGCTATCTCCCCGGTGCGCGATACAAGGAATTTTTCAAAGTTCCACTTGATGTCAGCGCCTTTACCATCGGGGGAATTTTCTATCAAAAATTTATACAAAGGATGGCGCTTGCCGCCGTTTACATTTATTTTTTCAAACATTTGAAAAGAAACCCCGTAATTGATCATGCAAAAATTCTTAATTTCATGGTTGTTCCCGGGATCCTGCTCCTTGAACTGATTGCATGGAAATCCAAGTATTTCCAATCCGTCATCCATATATTTTTCGTATAATTCCTGCAGTCCGGCAAACTGAGGGGTGAAACCGCATTTGCTTGCGGTATTCACAATCAAAAGCACCTTGCCTTTATATTCGCCAAGCGAGATTTCCCTGCCTTCAATAGTCTTTGCCTGTATGTCATATATATTCATATTGACCCTCCTTTATTCAATCAGATTCTACCCATATCTGTTATATAAATAACAGAAAAATAGAAGACGAAATTTTGAACAACAAAATCACAATAGGGACAGGGCTAAATAAATTAAAGGGGGACAGGTCCGGTTGCTCTTCGGCTGCTCTTCTTCAATTCCCTAATGCAAGGAACCTAGATATTATATCGTCAATGCTAAATTCCGGAATGCCATTAAGATATGATATGACGCGGTTGTTCCAGGGCAGGTACCACTTGCAGGGAATCCCTTCGATTCCCATATGAGCACCTAAAATACTGCCGACAGTCGCAGCTGTACAGTCATTGTCATATGCCATGGCAACAGTTTCGGATATGCCCCGGGTAAAGTCATCTTTCCCAAGTAAAGAACCCCATACAACAAGACATGCGTTATTGACGGAATGCACCGGATTCATATCGGGGAATCGGTTACTGACTGCATGATTTGCGTCCCTGAAACAGGATATAGAGGAGGATAATTCCAGCGCCCATTTTATTTGCTCGGAAAAATAGCTTCCATCAGGAATATATCGCAGACCTGTCCCCAATGCATTTTCAATGGTGGATTCCGTAAATGCAGAAGAAATAACCGCAGCAAAATACATTGCGCTATGCAGACCGCTTCCACGATGTGACAAAATGGCGTCCCTTTCAGCCATTTCTGAAGCTTTTTCAGGATCACCCGGATTTATATAGGCCCAGCCATCGCATCTTATTGCGGCACCAATAAGCTCTTTGTCCGGATTATTTACATTTCCGGCTTCGTGCGGGGCGATACCGGACATCAGGTTTTTCAATGTTATTCTTTCCGCCGTGAAGGTGCATTCAGGAGGAAGGTACTTCAACCAAGCTTCTGCAACGTCCGGGGTTGTAAAGTGTTTTCCATATTCCTCGAGAATTAAAAGTGAAAGAATTGTATATATAATATCGTCGTCAGCAGGTAAAAAATGCATGTGTTTCTTTGTAAAATCACGGCTGTAACCATTTATGTA
Organism: Clostridia bacterium; assembly: GCA_016935835.1. GTDB lineage: Bacteria > Bacillota > Clostridia > DUPQ01 > DUPQ01 > JAFGQE01. The sequence continues at coordinate 4,556 of JAFGQE010000157.1, forward strand.
TCGCGGAATATCGGCCCTTGGAGAATCAGGCCAGTAATCGCTGGGCGGATATTTGATTCCAAGCGAACCGGCATACTCCTCAAGGAAATGGAAATCAAAGAGTTCAACCGGCGCTCCAAGCGCACAACCTGCA
>JAFGQE010000158.1 GCA_016935835.1 Clostridia bacterium
GCCAGAGCCTGGTTGTATGGGCGATAATGGAAGGCCGCGGAGCCGCCCGGGAGGTCGACCGCTTTCTCATGGGATCCACCATACTTCCATAAGGCAATCCCGGGAAAACCAGAAGCAGGCATAATCCAGGCACTTGGATATTTTTAAATTGATTGTTTGCCCGTCGCGAAATATAATCATCTGGTAAGGATGGGATTTGTATGGATTATTCGAGCATTTTACATTTCAGCGACAAGCAGCTTATAGGATTTGAAGAAACATACGGTAAATATAAGAGGATGCGCCTAAAACCCGCCGACAGCATGCCCATGTTTGTTATAAATACGCCCATGGAAACATACAGCTGGGAAGAAAGGCTGTCGGACCCAAGTAAAATGTTCGAGGATGAGTTAAGGGCGATCAATGCGCATGCGCAGGTCGGGGATGACAGGGTGCCCGCGGCAAGGGTGAATTTCGGAACCGCCCAGATAGCCGCGGCCTTTGGATGCGATATATATATTCCACCGAACAATCTGCCGTGCGCGAGCTCACACGTGCTTCATGACATAAGGGACGTGGACAAGCTGGGCAGACCGGGAAGATTCGCCGGATGGTACGGCAGGCTGTACGAGTTTTCTCAGTTTTACCGGGAGAATCTTCCAAAAGGCGTGGAAATCCAACTGCCTGATACCCAGGGCCCTTTCAATAACGCCCATTTGATACGGGGAAATGATATAATTTTTGATTTTTATGACAACCCGGATGAGCTTGGATATTTCCTTGATTTCATAACTGATTATTTGATTGATCTTATAAAAAGCCTGGCCCCGCTGACGACAAACAGGGACGGCTGGTTCTTCGACTGGGGAAGCCTCTGGCAGGGGGCTGGAAGGATAAGCAACTGCACGGTTCATCTGATAAGCCCCGTGATGTACAGGGAATTCATATTGGAAAGGGACATAAGGTTCCTTGAATCAATTGGCGGCGGGAGGATACACTACTGCGGAACATATCCCGAAGTAATCGGCAGCTTTATAAACATGCCCCCGGTAACGGGGTTTGATTACGACGATTCGCTTCATTCGCTCGAGTCCGTATGTGCCCTGGCGCCCGAAAACGTACCGGTTTATTGCTGGACAAACAGCACCAGCCGGACCATGAGGAATCTCCTTGACGGAAAATGGCCGGAAAAGCGGAATATAATAATCGGTGTGGACGCCCCGTCGATTGAGGAAGGCCGGGTACTCCTTGAGCGGTTGCGTGCTTCGAGCGAGGGACATTATGAATGACTATATTGAAAGCATGAGAAGCATGATAGGACATAAACCAATGTTCCTTGTGGGAAGCGGTGTAATAGTCAGGGATGGCGGGAACAGGATTCTTCTTATAAAACGCACCGACAACGATACATGGGGTATTCCGGGAGGGAGCCTTGAGCTGGGAGAGACATTCGAGGAAGCGGCGGAAAGGGAGGTGCTGGAGGAAACCGGGCTTGCCGTAGGAAAGCTGCGCATGATGAAGCTGTTCTCGGGAAAAGAAATGCGCCATATATATCCAAATGGTGATGAAGTTTACAATGTTGCATGCATTTTCGTCTCAGATGCATATGAAGGAACCATAAATGCCGATGGAATTGAAAGCAGCAATGCGGGTTTTTTCAGCATGGACAGCCTGCCGGCGGATATCAATCCGCCGGACAGAATAATTCTGAGGGAGTACAGGCTTTTATGCCGGCAGGAAAAGTAACAAGGGAACATGCAAAACGATTCATTTTAATGAAGCAAGGTCTTTATGGAACACATCGTTTTTCAGGAAAGACAGGAATCGTGGAGTTCATCGACCAAGCCGGATGCATACAATTTGACCCGGTGGATGTGTGCGGCAAAAACCATGAGCTTGTGCTTCAATCCAGAATAAAGGGATTCCGGAAGAAACAGCTTGAAGAATTGCTTTACACGGACAGAAAGCTTGTCGAATTATATGATAAGAATATGTGCATACTCCGCGTGGACGACTGGCCTTATTTTGAAAAGAACAGAATGAAATCAATCACAAGCCCCGGGAAGGGGCGGGAACTGGATAAAATAGCCGTTGAGATATTGGAGGAAATAAAAACAAGGGGACCGCTCTGTTCTTCAGATCTTGATTACAAGGGGAAAATCGACTGGTTCTGGGCACCAGCGACAACTGCAAGGGCTGTCCTTGATTTGCTTTACTACAATGGCAGCCTGATCGTCCACCACCGGAATAACACAAGAAAATATTTCGACCTGGCGTCTTCGAACATAAGCAGTGAATTATTTGAACAAGGCGACCCCAACAAGACGGAAACGGAAAGATTCGAATGGCATGTCCTGAGAAGAATAAACTCATTGGGAATGCTATGGAACAAAGCAAGCGACGCATTCCTTGGAATACCGGACATGAAGGCCACTCAGAGAAACCGCGCTTTCGATGGATTGCTGTCCCGGGGGCGTGTAAAGGAAATACGCGTAGGGGAAATCGACAAGGAAATGTATATTGACGCCGGGGATGAAGAGCTGTTATATAACGCAGGCATATCCGGGTTGGAATCAAACAGGACGGAGTTCATTGCACCTCTTGACAATATGCTCTGGGACAGGAACCTTGTCCGGGAAGTTTTCGGCTTTGACTACAAATGGGAAATATATACGCCGCAAAAAGACAGGAAATACGGTTATTATACAGTCCCTGTGCTGCACAAAGGCGATTTTGCGGGGAGAATCGAAATATTCAGAAGAAGAAATACAGGGGAACCATACATCAATGATTTCTGGCCCGAGGAAGGGCTGAAGGAAACAAGCTCCTTGCACGATTCAATCGGCAAATGCCTGGCAAGGCTGGGGGAAATGCAAAAATCCAAAAACAGTTGATCAATCGGCCGAATTAATGTGCTTTGCATATTCATATAAAAGAACATGGGCGTCGCGGCCGGTCTTTTCCGGAATGGTATATCTTCCGTCTGATTTGAGCCATCTGGTCCGGTCGGTTTCATTCCAGAGAATATCAATGACGTCAAGGATCCTCTTTTTAATTTTGCCATCCTCGATTGGGAAAAGCGATTCAACCCTCCGGTCGAGGTTTCTGGTCATCATGTCGGCGCTTCCGATATAAATCAAGGGGTCTTCCCCATTATAAAAATAATAGATCCTGCTGTGCTCAAGGTACCTGCCGATGATGCTTTTAACCTTTATGTTTGAGCTGACTCTCTTGACTCCGGGCCTAAGGCAGCAAATTCCCCTCACAATCAGATTTATTTCAACGCCCGCCGAGGAAGCCTCGTATAAAAGATTGATTATATCCGGGTCTGACAGACTGTTCATCTTTGCAATGATTTTGGCGGGCCGGCCTTCCCGGGCGTTTCTAATCTCGTTGCTTATCATCCGGTCAAAAAATCCCCTGAGGCCACCGGGTGCGACGGCGAGCTTTTTCATTCCGGGTTCAACAGTGTATCCTGTAAGACTATTGAAGACAGATGAGACATCAACCGCAAAGCTTTCCCTGGCGGTGAAAAACCCAAGATCGGTATACAGGCGGGCGGTCCTGTCATTGTAGTTTCCCGTTCCGAGGTGCATATATCTCTTAATCCCGCTTTTTTCCCTGCGGATAACAAGCAGGAGCTTTGAATGAATTTTAAGTCCCGGGATGCCATAGACGACATGGCATCCGGCAAGTTCCAGTTTCCTTGCCCATGTAATATTGTTTTCCTCATCAAAACGGGCCTTCAACTCAACGAGGACCGTGACCTGCTTGCCATTGTTCGCAGCCCTTATCAATGCCTGTACCACAGGGGAGTCGCCGCTTACCCGGTAAAGGGCTTGTTTGATTGCAAGGACATCCGGATCATCCGCGGCTTCATTCAGGAAATCAAGCACTTTGTCAAAGGATTCATAGGGATGGTGGATCAGCAGGTCGCTTTTTGAGATTGCATCGAACATACTTTCCCCGGTTCCAAACCGCGGCAAGACGGGATTCTGCTCCGGATATCTTAGGTCAGGAAAGTCAAGGGGAACCTGGTAAAAATCAAAAAGGCAAGACAAGTCTATCGGTCCGTCTATCAAATATGTATCACTTGAAGAGATACCCAATGCGCTTGACAGGAAGGAACGGGTCTGGCTGTCGGATTTTCTGTCGATTTCCAGCCGGACGGGCAGTCCCCATTGCCTTTGCCTCACCTGCTGCTCAATCTCTATGAGAAGGTCCACCGCATCGTCTTCATCAATGGAAAGATCCGCATCGCGTGTAACACGAAAACAGGTGGAACCAAGAATATCATACCCCTTGAACAAGATCCGTGCTTTTTCAATAATCAAATTCTCAAGGAACAAATAGCATTCATCATTCAAACCGGCGGGAATCCTGATTATTCGCGGGATAATGGACGGAACCCTGACTATGGCGTGGTGCTCGCCGCCATCCCGTCCCAGGCGAAAAGCTATGTTCAGGGTTTTGTCCGGGATAAACGGGAAGGGCCTTCCCGCATCGATGGCCATCGGTGTAAGGACTGGGAAAACAATATCGTCGAAATACTCGGACATATACCCGGATTGTCTTTCTGTCAGGTATTCGGGTTCGGTAAAAGTAATTCCGCTCTTATGCAAAAGGGGGACAAGAGTCTTTGTAAAGCAGCGGTATTGGCGCGAGACCATTCCATGTATTTTTGCAGTCGCAGACTTCAATTGCTCCGCGGGGGTCAATCCTGATGGTTCGGCCCGAACAAAATCTGCCGAAATTTGTTCTTTCAGACCGGCTATCCTTACCATGAAGAACTCATCCAGATTGGAGGACACGATTGATATGAATTTTATCCTTTCCAGCAACGGGACCGTTTCATCAATTGCCTCGCCAAGAACGCGAGAATTGAAATCAAGCCAGCTTAGCTCACGATTTGTGAATGGAAAGGACTTTTCATTCTCCATCAGAGCTTCCTTTCGACTAAAAGGCGGGCCTGGATACCAAAGACATCATTAAAGAAACCAGCCTTTTGCTTAAAAGCCCACTCTTCAAGGATGGCTTCTCCGCCGGCGGTCGCCCTGACCGTCAGCATGTTGTCGGAAAAAGCCGCCTCCATTTCACTGAACTTCTGAAGATGACTTTTATCAAGAGCATCCGCCAGCCGGATTATTGCGGAAAGTTTTGCGACCAGCACCCGGTCTTCGGGCGAAAGAGCCAAAAAATTTGCATGCCCGGGAATGGGAATCATCTCACTATGGTACTTGGACACATTCGCGACAATGTCGCGGTCCCGGGTGTTCAGCCCCGGAAGTTCAAGTTTTTTTATAAGATCATGGGAATGGTCAAAGTGGTCCTTCAGATTAATGAATTTCCCGCAGTCATGGAGTATGCATGCAAGCTGCAGCAAAAGTTTTTCCCGGTCGCTCAGCCCGTGTATTTCGCGGATTGAATCGAATATAATGGCGGAATAATCAAAGACGGCGGCTATGTGATTTCTGTCATAGCGAAACCGCATTGCCGCGAAAATAGCCGAGTTGAGTATGCTCTTGTCAAACTTTGCGTTTACCTGATCGAATTTGTTCGGATACAGCTGTTTATAAACCAGCGCATCGCACATATTGATATTGCATCCTGTAAGCGTATCCGATTTGGAGAAGTCCATCAGTATCTTGAAAACCGCGGCGGAAGGCAGCAGGATTTCGGCCCTTTCGGGAGGAAGGCCGTATTTCTCGTTTATCTGCGCGGGCGTGAGTGTTTTGATGGAATCATAAAAAGCCGTGAACGATTTTCGCGAGATGCTGAAGAAATTATCAATGATTTCAATGTCCATGAGCTCGGCGATAAGGTCGATTTCCTTTCCGGATGCAATGAATTCAGTTTTGCGGTCCAGGGAAAGCAGATTTTTCAGTACATCTATATATGTGCTGATGTATTGCTCTATTATTATATGAAATTTTTTAGTGTATCCTTCGACCGGTTCCAGGATTTCACTCAGCTTCAGGGAACCTATCCTGATGTTCTGCGTAAATTTTATAAGACCCTTTTCCATTATTGCTATTCCCAGGCTCCCGGTTCCAACGTATGAAATGACCGCGTTTTTCCATGAACCTTCGTCCCGTCGAAGCATCTCGCGGTACATTATGGTCTTTTCCTCGGGGTCGTCCAATACGCTTATTGTAATTCCGGTCCTAAGCCTGACCAGGTCGATTATATACTCCTTGTTCTCCGCTTCCCGGAATGCGGTGGTTGCAACTGTCTCGATATTTTCAACCCCGTATTGTGAGGCGGTCTTAATGTAGGAATTGAGAATTGAACAAAGGCGCTCTGTTTTCTCGAATGAAATTTTCCCCATAGAAAACGTATCATGTCCCAGAAATAGAGGGGCCTGCAGAAACTCCAGGCATTTGACACCCGGTTTGTTTTGTTCGGCGATTTCCATTCTCACGGCGCTGCTGCCTATATCTATTGCGGCTGCTATCTTGTATGACATCGGGCAAATCCTTTTTTGGGCTTTTGCTATATCATTATGATAATTTAATGGTGTGATAATGTAAAGGGCGGGGAATGTTAAACAATCCCCGATGTGCAATTTGACAATACATATTGGAAAAAACTGTGATAAAATATTTCCATGGTACAAAGGATAGTCCTTGGAATAGCCGGGGGTACGGGATCAGGCAAGACAACGCTCGCAAAAGGCATTAAGAATACGCTGGGGGAAAACGCGGTTTTATTATGCCATGATTTTTATTATAATAAAAACGATGACATGCCTTATGAAGACAGATGCAGGCTCAATTATGACCATCCCGATTCCCTTGAGACAGATCTTTTGATAAGGCATCTGAAAAAACTGAAGGACGGGGAAAGCATCGAGCGCCCTGTATATTCTTTCGTAACGCATACGAGGCTTGATGAAACGATTGAGGTCAGGCCGGCTAAGGTCATCATTATCGAAGGAGTGCTTCTTTTTGAAAATCCTGAGCTGAGGGATGTCATGGACATAAAGGTTTATGTGGACACTGATTCGGACATAAGACTGGCGAGAAGGATAGAGCGTGATGTAAACGAAAGGGGAAGAAGCCTTAAATCGGTTCTCGAGCAATATATAAATACGGTAAAGCCAATGCATGACAGGTTTGTCGAGCCAAGCAGAAAATATGCGGATGTTATTATCCCCGAGGGCGGATACAATCAGGTGGTGCTGTCGATGATAACCGACAGGCTGAAGTCGTTCCTCGGTTGATCAGCCGGCCGGCAGGAGACCGGACTGTGGATATTAATTATATATAATGGTAAAATGAATGCACAATACCGAAAGGGTGGAGTTTATCATGAAAAAGTTTATTGGCGTTTTCTTGTCGATGGTTTTGGTTTTCACACTGCTTCCAATAGCCCGGGCAGAAGCTTCCCCGGCCATAGTATCCGTCACCGCCCCTCAGATTGACAATATGGTTTATTTTTCCGGCGGCCATGTCAGGGTCGTTTGTGAAAATACGGAATTCACCAAAACCGGGGTAGAGGTGGATGTCATGTATTCGACCGTTGAGACTGTCTATAATCTGGAGATAATAGATGATGTCACGATAGAATTCGATTTGAAGCTGTATCAGGCCCCGGTAATGAATTATGGGCTTCGCCTTGAGATACCGATGGATATAGGCGCACCATTAAGCATATTCAAGAGCAACTGCATAGAAGTAAGGCGCGGCCACATTGACTTTGACATCAATCCGATAACTGCCGATGAGCTTACAAACAACGGGCTGACGGTGAAATTTTACAATCCTCCGGAGGACATCAATGGAGCATTCCAGTTTGATGGAGTCGTAGTGGCGCATTCGAAGATCAGCGACAGGGTTTTCAGGATTTACCCCGAAAGAGAAAAATTCGCAGGAAAGACCGAGGCGGAAATCCGGTTTATATACGAAGGCAACTATTATAGGAAAACCCTGTATATAGTGGATAATGAGATATGGATGGATCCGCCCGTCATCTCACGCTCCGAACCGGTTGATTTTTATATAAATGCAATGAATATTGAATTCCCGGCTGACAAAGACGACATATCCCTTGTAATAAGGGGAAAGGGAAGGTACATTGACCTAAACGACATTACAATCGTAGATTCGAAAAAAATCCATGTCTTCACGCCCCTGCCTCTTTCGGCGGGGACATATGACCTGAATATAACATGGCCCGGCCTGGGAATGACATACACCATTCCGCTTGTCATAACAAAAAGTACGGTGCTGAGCGACATGGCCCTTGATGAAGCTGTTGAAGATGCTGTTTATGAAACATATTACGGATTCGACCTTGCGGTGAACGGAAATATAGCAGAAAAATATCTCGCCAGCGAAAAGAAGGTGATTGATTTTTCCGACAGGCCGCTTGAAAAAATTTACCTGCTGATTGAAAACGAAAGCGTAAATATGCTGGCAAATGCCGGAAAAGGACTTGATATTATATTCGAGGATTGCAAGATTACAATACCGGGCGACGCCCTTGCCCTTGGAAGGACAAAGGATTTGTATGCGATATTAGATAACGGAAAGGAAATCGAAGGCCTTGATGTCAAGTTCTTCCCTCCTGTCGAAGGCATATATATAGATACAAACATCAGCTGGTTCAAAATTGAGGTCCCCGAGCCAAGCAACCTTTATTCATACGAAGGCATAAAGGCAATGCATTATTATGTGGAGACCGGGCTCATAAATATCGGGGCCGCATATGAAAGCGGGATGTTTTCATGTGAAGCCGGACCGACCGGGGTTTATCAGTTTGTACTCGAGGGAATGTCCTTCAGTGATATCTCGGCAGGCTATTGGGGCGCTGAATACATCTACCCGCTGTCCTCGCTTGATATAATAGATGGAATGGGGGACGGGACATTTCTCCCTGAAGGACTTGTAACAAACGCACAGTTCACAAAGCTTGTCTGTGAGGCAATCGGACTGGAAACAAACTCAACGCTCAGCGGATTTGCCGATGTTGACATGGATTCATGGTATTATCCATATGTATGCGCAATGGAATCCGCCGGCATCATCGAGGGAACATACTTCAATCCGGACAAGCCGATGAAAAGACTGGACATGGCAAAGGCAGTAACAAGGGCCTATGCATACTATTCCGGGGCAGACATTTCAGCACTGGCGTCGGAATCCGAGGAAGGATTCCTTGACATAGCCCAGCTGAGCATAAGCGACCGGGAGCATATAAAAGCGGCATATGAACTTGGGATAATTAATGGAATGACCGCAACGATATTCGCTCCCGACGGAAATGCAACCCGCTCACAGGCCGCGGCTATGATTTTCAGGCTGTTGCAGGCCATGGGCATAGCCTGATCAACAGGAATGCGATGCCCCTGCTAAAGCGGGGGCTTTTTTTATAAAGCTATTTTATAAATACCAACGGAGAGCAGGCCGTATTGAAAAAATTTTCCGATGTAGTAATATATTGAAACAAGGGGCTGGGGAATGCATTTAGCAGAAATGCCAATAGGTGAACTGGCAGGGGTAAAGTACAAATGTTCCTGCAATAGAACGCATTCGGTTGATATCGACTTGATTGACATATCGGAAAACGCCAATGAAAATGCAATCAGATATCTGGCGGACAAATATCCCGGCAAAAAGACCTTGATTTGCGATGACAACACATACCGTGCGGCGGGGAAGCAAATAGAGGATGGGCTGGCCAATGCCGGGCAAGTTCCGGCGGTTCATGTCGTGCAGGGGAGGAATGGACTTGCCATTGCTCCCGACGACGCTGCCATTGGAAGCGTCCTTGCAAGAATTGAAAGAGGCACGGATCATTTCATAGCCGTGGGATCAGGTGTAATAAACGACATAACAAGGCAGATAAGCTACAAGACGGGCGCCGGCTATACGGTGGTTGCCACTGCTCCCTCAATGGACGGATATGCATCGGTCACATCCTCATTGATAATAAACAATGTCAAGGAAAGCATACAGGGACAATATCCCCGGGCAATATTCGGACAAACGGACGTTTTGAAAAATGCTCCGTATGAGATGCTTACAGCCGGCTTCGGGGATGTAGTCGGAAAATACAACGCCCTGCGTGAATGGCGCTTTGGACGGGACCTGAACGGGGAGCATTATTGCGCGGAAATCGCAAAACTTGTGGAGAAAGCCGTGGCAAAGTGCAGGCAAAGCTCGGGAGGACTGAAAAAGAGGGATGAGAAGGCAGTGGTGAATACCATGGAAGCGCTGGTTCTGGCCGGAATGGCAATGGGCCTTTATGGCGGCACACGGCCTGCGTCCGGTGCAGAGCACCATATGGTGCACTACTGGGATGTCGACTGCATACGCAGAGGCGTTGAACACGAGTTGCATGGCAATTCGGTGGGAATCGGGACGGTTGTCATCTGCAGATTGTTCGATATGGTAAGGGACAGGCTGCCTGTAGAAGTCGATTACATTGACGCGGATGAAATAGAGTTGATATTGAAGGACGCAGGGTGCAAAACTTCCCCGGTCGAGGCTGGAATAGACAGGGATCTTTTCAAGAGAAGTATAATGTACGGAAACACTATGTCGTCGAAGTTCACGGTGCTTGAATATCTTGCCCGAAAAAACCCGCGGCTGCTTGAGGAAACAGCCGGCAATCTATGCGATTTATATTATTGACAGCCTGTAAGCAATCATCATAAAGGAGCGGGACATGAAGACAGACATAAGCTTGACAAGGAACCGTGGATTCCAATGGCATTCAAGGAATGGAATAAGCGTAAAGGGTTATTTTTACATCGATGGTAAATATATGCCGGTTGAGTCAGTTCCCGGCATATTTGAAAGCGTAATGACCAAGGAAGATTTCATTGGGCTGGCAGGCAGGATAAACGGATGCTTTGCAATTGTTATGACGCGTGACGACCGGGTGTATGCAGCCGTTGATACCATAAGGAGTTTCCCGATTTTCCATGCGATCAAGGATGGGGTTTTGTATTTGGGCGACGATGCCCATGGCATCGCGGCGAAAACCGGTTTTACTGAAATAAACAACAACGGATTGATTGACTATCTGCATTCAGGATGTGTTTTTTTCAATGAAACGCTTGTTGAGAATATTTTTCAAATAAGCGCGATGCATTGCCTTGTGTATGACAAAAAGGATTCCAAGGCGGAATACATAAGATATAAGACGCTTTTTACAAAAGACTACAAAATATACGACAAGGGTACTGCGGCAAAACAATTGGATGATGTGTTCATGAAGGCCGCAAGGCGCCTTGTCGAGTCGCTTGAAGGAAGAACCGCGGTGGTTGCCCTTAGCGGAGGGGTTGATTCCAGGGCGTGCCTTTTGATGCTGAAGCTGCTTGGATATGAGAATGTCATATGCCTTACGTACGGGTGGCGGAACAGTCCCGAGTTCAATCCGGCGATAAAGGTCGCAGAGTTTTTTGGCTGCAGGCACATACTGATGGAATACGACAGAAAACAGTGGCGCAGAACCTACCGGGACAGTGAAAGCCTTGATTACATTAAATATGCGGGAAACCTGACTTCGATCGCACATATGCAGGAGCATTATATAGTCCGAGAACTTAAGGCGAAGAAAGCCATACCGGCGGATTCTGTTTTCATTACCGGACATATCGGGGTGATTGCAAATGGTAAGTTTGATGAAGACAAGGAGTACACCAGGGAACAGATATATGAAACAATGTGGAAATACTACATGAAGCTTTATTCCCTTAAGGGTCGTAGAAAGGATTATTATTACCGCAGGTTTTCGGAGTATTTCCCGGCGGGGGATAAATTTACCGGCAGGCAGGCGGAGCACATATATGAAAACGCAGGTTATGACATTGTCAGGAGCAAGCATATAATAAATTCCCACAGGCTTTACGAGTTGTATGGCTTCGAATGGAGGGCTCCGCTTATGGATTATGAGGTCATGGACAGCTTTGAATCCATGGCGCCTGTAATAAGGGACAGGAAAAAGGAGTTTTTCATAAACTATGTCACGGAAAGAACCGGAAAGGACAATGAGGCCGCGGACCTTGAGGCCATGTATATTGTAAAGGCATTCAGAAATCTGAGAAATCCGGTGTACGCGATCATCACTCCCGCCAGATTTCTGTTTTCAGGCTATAAGAAGTGCCTTCTGCCGCCTTTTCCCGTCAGGCAGTACAGGTTTCTCAGAAGATTTTACTCTTATTGCGCGTTGCAGGAAATCAAGCTGATCAAAGGATGGCTTGAAGCGAATGAGGGCTAGGGGTCAAGCGCCCGGCGGAAAACACTTTCTATGATTTCCCGGGTTGCTATGCCCTCGTGGACTTTCCTTTCCCCTATATAAAAGGCGGGCACATAATAGTAATCATATTTTGCCGCAAGGAACGGATGCAAAAGCTCATCGATAATCTTGATTTCAAGATTGGCATACAGATGATTCCCGTCGATGATTTCCTTCATCCAATGGCGGGCCCGCCGGCAATAGGGGCAGACCGCCATTGTGAACATTATGATTTCCTTCATCCTATACCCCCTGTGCAGGGGAAATTTAATCCCTTCGATTCCCCGATGTCCGACACATCCAGCAGGTACACGTGGTTTGTACGGGTTTTTGGACATCCCCCGGTGAAAATGATGTAATCCCTTCCCGGCGTCATCCTTGGATGAAAATGCGATTTCTGTGACTTTTCAATGTAAGACGGGCGGTTTGCCAGCAGCGGTTTCAAATTGGCGCCGCCGCCTTGGAAAGATTCCACATAATGCATATCGTGATTGATTGTCCCGGTTTCGTCATAGTTCATGTTTTCATAAAAGAACAGTTTTCCCTCAGGGTCGTTTCCGGTGTGAACATATCCAAATGATCGCGGCAGCCCGAATTCCTTCCTTTCATGTGTAAACGGATTCAGAATCCCTGCGACTATATCGGAATGTCCAAGATAGGCTTCGTATGTTATCCCCCGCAATGTGGCCGCGCAGTGGCACGGCATGCGTCCGTGTGTGTCCTTGCTCCTGAGATTGGTGTACCATCCCCCTTCGAAGGGGACGAAAAGCATGCCGTTTTCATTGACAGGATGGTTCACGACAAAATGCCTGTTCCCATATGGGAAAACATGATGGACAGGACTGTTTATCCTCAATATTTCCCTGGACTCGCCGGAGTCAAGCCCATATGCAGTTATGATTGTCTCGAATGACGAAGCCCTGGCTTTGTAATAAGCCGGCCAGTTTGTATCCCTGGTCATCTCGAGATATGTTTTTTTGTCATGGTGTATATATACAAACCATTTTCCGTCCGGCGTGATGCAGTTCTGCCCCATTGCAAGCCGGTCGTCGTCAAGCGAAAACAATATCCTGGGGTCAGCTTCATCAACCGGTGTTGCCTTGGCAAGGTTTCCATCGAAATAAACGACCCGCCGATTGGCTGCGTCAAGCGCGCTCCTGTGGTCGAGGACTCCCGGGGGCGTCGGGGAGCACCAGGGGACCCAGCGGGTATCCGGATGAGCGGCATCGGTTATTCTCGTTGATTTTCCCGTGGCAAGTTCCAAGGAATAAAGTTGAAGGCCCCCGGCGTCCATTCTATGGAATACAAGATACTTTTCATCCTCTGTGACGGATGGTATGAAGTAATAAAGCGGATAGCAAAAGGCATCCCCATAAGTCAGCTGGATTATTCTTCTGCCTGTCAGCGAATCCGTTTCGGTTTTATACCCGTCCCATAAAATCATATTTCGATTATATCACAGGGGATTGCGGTCCCCGGAAGGCTTCTGTGGTAAAAACGCATAGAGGAAGGGCTTCTCCATACGGTATATAAAGTCGTCTTGCAATCTGTTATGATTTAATATATTGAATGCGGGAGGTGTACTATGCCGTTTAAAAAAGCAAGGTGGATTGTCCACGGGATGTTCGCTGACAGACAGCCATTGGATATAAGGGAAAAAGGCAGGCTCAATCAGGAAAATCCGGAACACCCGGAAGAATACAGAAACAGGCATACACTTTTCAGGCTGCCATTCGATAACTCCGGGGAAAGAACGACACTAAGGTATGCCGCGGATGATATTGCAAGGATTTATATAAACGGAAGGCAAATTGACATGGGCCCCGCGCCTTCATACCACTTTGCGTTCGGTTATCTGGAAATGGATATTACCGGGTATCTTGTCCCGGGGGAAAATGTATTGGGCGGACACCTTTACTATCAGGGGGAGCTCAACAGGGTTTCGCCGGGAGGGGATTTCCGCACGGGTTTTATAGCCGAAATTGAGGCCGGGGACGAGATACTGGCCTTTACCGATGAAAATATTCCGTGCAGGCTTACTAATGCATATGGACGAGGCGAAATAATAGCATACAGGACACAGTATCTGGAAAACTTCGATGCCCGCATATGGGAATATGAATGGAATCTACCGGGATTCGATGATTCGCACTGGGAAAAGTCATCCATAAAGGCAAACAATGACCATGTGTTTAGAAAACAGATATCAAGGCAACTTCAATTTTACGATATAAAGCCGGTAAACAATACCATGTTTGACCAGAATGTATTTTTATATGACATGGGCTGCGAGTATTCCGGAACGGTTTATTTTGAAGCCACGGGGAACAGCGGCGACATGATTGAGGTCAGGTGCGCGGAGGAGCTCGACGGGAGCGGCAGGGCCAGGTACGACATGAGATGCAACTGCCTTTACAGGCAAACATTCATTCTGTCGGGAAGAAAAGACGAATACCCGGTCTTTTATGATTACATGGCTTTTCGATATATCGAAATTGTTGTTCCGCAAGGGGCCGTCATCGGGAACGTCATGGTAAAAGCCCGGAATTATCCGTTTGATTATAATAGCACGGTTTTTGAATCCTCCAATAAAAGAATGAACGGCATATGGACAATATGCAAGAACGGGGTCCGGACCGGGACGCAGGAGGGATACCTTGATTGTCCGACAAGGGAAAAAGGCCTTTATCTGGGAGATATGACAATAACGGGCCAGAGCCATTTTTATCTTACCGGCGACCTGCCCGTCATGAAGAGGGCCCTGAGAGGCTTCGCTGACTCCTCATATTACATAAAATCGATACAGACGACTACGCTTAACCATTATATAAATTCCCTGGTTGATTATTCTTTCCAGTTTCCCCTTAACCTTCTGATTTACTACAAGCATAGCGGGGACAAGGATTTTCTGGCGGAGATGCTCCCCTACTGCGAGGACATGATGGAGTATTACCGCGGGTATGAAAGAAACGGGCTTCTTTTTGACATTACAAAGGAACTTCATCTTGTGGACTGGCCAAGGAATCCCTATGACTTTACCGACGGATATGACTACAACCTTGAAATAGGCAAAACATACGGCACGCATAACATCGCCAATATATTCCACATACTGGGTGTTTTATCGATGAACAGCATATATAAGATACTTGGCATCGGGAATGAGGACAGGCTGCCGGAACTGAGGCAGGCTTATATCGACGCCTTTTATGACAAGGGGATGAAATTGTTCAGGGATACTCCCGGCGGCAGCCATACCGCGCTTCACTCGAACATAATGCCTCTGTACTGCGGGATGGCCCCGCCGGAAAGCATACCTGAAATAATAGGAATGATTGAAAGAAAAAGGCTGAACTGCGGAGTATACATGGCATACTTCCTGCTAAAAGGATTGATAAACAACGGAGCAGCCGGCCTTGCCTTTGACCTGATGCTGTCAGATGATGTCTTTTCATGGGAAACCATGCTCAGGCAGGACGCCACGACCTGTTTTGAGGTGTGGCATAAAGACTATAAATGGAACACAAGCCTGTGCCATCCATGGGCAAGCTCGCCGATACCTATCCTGGTCGAGGACATTGCGGGGATTGCGCCTGTCAAACCGGGATGGAAGGAAGGATATTCAATCAACCCATGCGGGGCGGAAAGACTTGGGGATTTCAACTTGACGATCCATGCAAACGGGTACAGGATAAATGTTTTGTCAAAAGCCGGGAGCATATCCCACCGGGCGATCGAATAGGTTCTCAAAGGCCTGGGGAAATAAAGCCGAAGGTATAATTGGGCAAGGCGAAACCGGAATATGATGCAACGGTTCACGACGACAAAAAAGGGGAAGGTTGATGAATCGCAGAAGTGTCAGCTAAGCGCAATGACAGGTTTGCCTCAATAGACAGTAAAATCTTATTATGATAAAATTGGCTGGGGATATTCGTTCGATTATATAATATCCCGGGGGGTTTTATGAACATTGAATCCGGCAGCATAGATTCGCTATTAAAAAAGACAATGGAGTGCGGTGCTACGGATCTTCATCTGTGCGTCGGAACCAGGCCTCTCGTAAGGGTAAACTCACGGCTGGTTCCGGCTGAAGGCACAAAGAAACTTGAGCCGGACGACATCATACAAATTATCGGGAAGTATCTGGATGAAACCAGGAGAAAACAACTTGAAGACAACAAGGTTGTTGATTTTTCATATTCCGTGCCGGGCCTTGGAAGATTCAGATGCAACATATACAAACAACGCGGAACATTTGCGATAGCCATCAGGGCGCTTCCGATTGAAATACCTGCATTTGAAAGCCTGGGTCTTCCCGATGTTATCAAGACATTTACTACAAAATCCAACGGACTCATACTTGTAACGGGGGCGACGGGCAGCGGTAAATCAACAACACTTGCCAGCATGCTCGACATTATCAACAGTCAGTATCATTATCACATAATCACGATTGAGGACCCGCTTGAATACCTTCACAGACATAAAAAAAGCATGGTTACCCAGCGGGAGATAGGCGAGGATGCGGACAGTTTTGCAAAAGCCCTTAAATCATCCCTCCGGGAAGACCCCGATGTAATAATGGTAGGGGAGATGAGGGATATTGAAACCGTATCAATAGCATTGTCCGCAGCCGAAACGGGCCACTTGGTGCTGTCAACGCTCCATACGATCGGCACGGTCAAGTCGATAGACAGGATCATAGACTCATTTCCGACGAACCAGCAGAACCAGATCAAAAGCCAGCTGGCAACCGTATTGGAAGGCGTGGTTTCACAGCAACTGATTCCAAGGAAGGACGGCAGGGGCCTGGTGGTTGCAACGGAGGTAATGGTCGCGACCCCGGCTGTCAGGAATCTGATCAGGGAAGGTAAATATTATCAGATAAACAACCTGATCCAGTCAGGAAACGAGGAAGGCATGAGGTCGCTTGAAAGGAATCTTGCACAGCTTTGCCGGGACGGTGTGATAGATGAAAAGGTCGCCAGGCTCAAGGCGCAGGACATGCAGCTGTTTGATAGATACATATCAATGAAATAGATTTGGTGCAAAGGGTGGTTTTTATGGCAAAAGGCAGGCAGTCTATACCGGACGGGGACATAGCCTTGTTCAGCAGACAGCTGTCCCTCGTGTCTGATTCAGACATATCGATGCAGCAGGGACTGGCAATAATCGGGCAGAGAAGCGGAAATGTAAAAATCAGGGAAATCAGTGCCGAAATAATCGACGGACTCAACAATGGCAAATCGTTTTATGATTGTGTAAAGGGACACTCGCGGGAGCTTGGCGGATTTTTCATCGAAATGGCAGGCATAGGGGAAAAAAGCGGCAACATGCCCGTAATGTTGAAAAGGATTGCCGATACGCTCGACAAACAGAATGAAACCGCGGGAAAAATCAAATCCGCGATAATATATCCGCTGATATTGTCAGTGCTTATGCTGGCCGTAATAATACTGCTGATTGTATATGTGCTTCCCATGTTCAACGATATCCTTTTGTCCCTCGGAGGGGAGATGCCGGGTGTGACCAGGATGCTGATGAACTTCGGGACGTTCATTACAAGAAACATCCTATGGATTGCATTGGCGGCGGCAACGGCGGTTCTTGTATTCCGGGTATTTATAATTACGGAATATGGAAAAGGCAGGATTGACTGCCTGAAGCTGCATATCCCGTTCTTTCGAAGGATTACGATCGCCGGCGCCGCGGCCAGATTCGCAAGGAATCTTGCAATGCTTCTTAAAAGCGGGGTAAATCTTACCCTGGCGGTAGAGATGCTGGCGGCAATAACTGAAAATAAGTGTGTTTCGGAAAAATTAAAAAGTGCAGCCTCGGAACTGGGGGAAGGGAAACGGCCCGACCAGGTGATTGACGGGCTTGGCTTGTTCCCGATGCTTCTTGTCAAGCTTATCGCAATTGCCCACGAGACCGGCCATATGGAGGCGACGCTGGACAAGGCCGCTGATATCATGGAAAAGGAAACGGAAGAGAGGGTATTGAACCTGACGACCGCACTTGAGCCAATTCTTATAATCATATTGTCATTATTGGTGGGTTTCATATTGATATCGGTTATATTACCGGTAACCGGAATAATGAATTCAATAGGATGACGGCATGATGTTTGAAAAAAGGAAAAAAAACAGAATCAAGGCGATTTCAAGGATTTTGCCGCTTGCGATTGTATTTGCGGTCGTTGCGGCGGTCATTGTATCGTTGCCGTCATTCGGCAGGGAAAGCGGATATATCAGGGCGGATGCAGTTGAGGACACTATCAGAAAATACGTCATTCAATGTTATGCACTGGAAGGCAGTTATCCGCCAGGCCTTGATTATCTTGCGAAAAATTACGGGCTGATTCTTGATGACGGCAGATATGTTTATTATTACGATGCCTTTGCTGCAAATATCATGCCGGACATTGAAGTCTACAGCAGAAGGGAAGAAAAAGGCGGGAAATAGAACGTCTGCCGAAGGTGATCTTTTTGACCGGGACTAGGATTAATAAAACGACAGAGACATTATTGGTCGTATTGCTTATACTGGCCCTTTGTTTTTCCGCAGTGGTTCTGATGGATGCGGGACGAAAGGCATATTCGAGAATACTTGAAAACAACAGCCGGCTTACAAACGCGAGGATTGCGTTGTCTTATGTCAATATGCGGATACGTCAGAACGATTTCGGCGGCGTGATAACTTATGAAAAGAATTTTCTCAACGGTTCCGAGGTTCTTGTCATAGAGCATACAGGCATAGAGAAGGGCATGTATACCTATATATTCTATTCCGGGGGCGCCCTTTGGGAAATATATATTCCTTCAGGGGTTGACCCGGGCATGGAAGATGCCGAAAGGATAGTTGAGGTAGAGGGTTTTGCCATGGATTATCATGAAGAAGGTAATTTTTTCAGAATATCGGCGGCATACAGCCAGGATGGCAAAATAAAAACCATGGAAAGGATAATCGGTAAAAAAACCGGATAGGTGGGAGCTTTGCCAACAACCAGAAGGAAAGGCGACAAAGGTTTTACGCTGGTCGAAATAATTATCTCCGTGGGAGTGCTCTGCCTTGTCTGCGTACTTATAATGCGCCTTTTCATTTTGTCCGGTGAAGTCAGAAACAAGGCCTATGACAAGGAGATGGCGTCGGTCAAGGCTTCAAATGCCGTGGAGGCTTTCAGGATAAGCAGGGTTCCCGGTGCAATTGGAGAAAACACAATTGACAGTGACTCCCTGGATATTGAAAAGAACGGTGATGCAATAATCGCAAGACAATACTTCAATGGAGACTGGAACCTCCCGCAACCCGGGGAGGAACTGGTTTTTGTAGTGACGACCGTTGTTTCGCCTGTAAGAGAAGCAATTGTTACATATGGTTCAATAACAAAAAATGGATCAAATCCAAAGATAAATATCTCCGGCTTATACAGCATAAAGTCGACGGCGGGATATATTGACACAGGGAATGAAAATGGCGGGATCCTTGCCGAATACGGTACGATGAAGAATTATGTGTTCGGGGAGGGGCCGTAATGACAGGAAAAATGGTCCATGTCCGCTTTAATGAAAAGGGAGCATCATCCGTGCTGGTCATGCTGGTAATGATAGTACTGGTTGTATTCGGGCTTGCCGCACTGACTGCATCACTATCGGTCCTCAGGCTGGGAGAAAAGGCATATGGATGGACAAGGGAATATTATCAGCTTGATGCCATGGCGGAGGAAATGATATATGAAATTGACAAGGTGCTTTCAGCGGCGGAAGAAACAGCTGCGCGTTATATCGAGGAAAAAGACTATATGGATTTGAAAAACGGGTTCCTTCCGGAAGACATAAGGGAATCCATATATTCTAATTATATTTATTACCTTCCCGAACAGGCAAGGGGCGAGTATCTTTCAAGGGTCTTCAAGGCTGTCTTTTACAAAGAAGCTGTGGAGGCCCTGGAAGACAGGCTTGCCGGGATTCGGGTTGTTTATAATGGGGGATATTTTGGACAAGTAATTGAAAACGAAAATTTTACCGGAATATGGATTGAATTTGATGTCAGCGAAGACGAAGGCGAATTTGCGAAGCACATCGAGGTTGGATTGAAAATAATCGCCCCGGAATACAAGATTGTAATTGAGGGGGGGACTCCCTCGGGAGAACGGGTTGATATGAATGCCGCCAGATATGAAATAACGGGCTGGAGGGAATGGCAGAATATATTTGACTATTCAAGAAACCTTGATTTTGCAGAACCTGAAAACTAATCGCCTTGCCATGATGATATGCATTAAGATGTTTGTTATACGAACTTTAAATCATCGGACGGGTTTTTTCATCCGAGCTTCATGATGTTATAATAGACAGGTGCCGCCGGACAACCTGAATATGACGGCAAGCAGGAAGTGCTGAATAACAAGATGTTTTCAAGTTGTTCAGCAAGCCCCGGATGATGCATTTCAAGTCAATCGGCAAGCCATGGCAAGAAAGACGCGGGTTGATATTATGAAGAACATACTGCTCATAATGACAGACCAACAGAGGTATGACACGGTTCATGGACTGGGCAACCGAAAGATCATGACGCCGGTGATTGATTCTCTTATTGATGAAGGGACCGCTTTTACAAGGGCCTATACGCCAAGTCCGGTTTGCGTGCCCGCAAGGTTTGCAACACTGACAGGCCGGTATTGCCACAACACCGGATGTGTGGAAAACGGCATGATGCCCGGAGGATTCAGGAGCATTATGGAGATTTTATCCGGTAATGGATACAGGACCTGCGGGATTGGCAAGATGCACTTCAATTTCAAGGATGGCGGGAACATGGCTACCTGGGGATTCGATGCACGTGTTACGAGCGAGGAAATCAACGGAGCCGAAAGGGATGATTACAAAAACTATTTGGATGAAAATGGATATTCACATGTCAGGGATCCGCACGGGATAAGGAGCGAGATGTATTATATTCCACAGCCGTCGCAGCTTCCGGAAGGGCTTCACCACACATCATGGGTATGTGATAAAAGCATTGAATATATTGAAGGAAGAGACAGGGAAAAGCCTTTTTTCCTTATGTGCGGCATCATCAAGCCACACCCGCCGTTTGAAGTTCCCGTACCCTGGAACAAGCTGTACAGAAGCCCGGACATGGATATGCCTTTTGTACCTCCCGGACATGAGGAAATGCAGACATATTGGAACAGGGTCCAGAATCGATATAAGTACAAGGGCAAGGGGAGGGACCGCGAGCTTGAAAGAATAATCAAGGCATATTATTACGGATGCATTTCTTTCATCGATTATAACCTTGGAAGAGTGTTTCAAAAGCTAAGGGACGAGGAAATATACGATGAAACGATGATTATTTTCACATCTGACCATGGGGAAATGCTCGGGGACTTCAATTGCTATGGTAAAAGAGGTTTTCTGGACCCCGCCGCCAGGGTTCCATTGATAGTCAGGCAACCCGGCATTCCCGGGGGACGGCTGGTAAACGAACCTGTTTCGCTGGTTGACATCGTTCCGACCATTCTTGGTTATGCAGGGATAAAAGACGACGGGACATTCGACGGATGCAACCTTTTCAAGGATGAAAAGAACAGGCCGGTGGTAAGCCAGTACCAGATGGACGGCAAGGCAATGTATATGATAGTGGAAGGAATGTACAAGTATTTTTATTCGGTGCCCGACAGAAAGGAATGGCTTTTTGACCTGGCGGCGGATCCGTTTGAAACGCATAACAGGGCGGAAAACTGCCTGTATGATTCGACGACCGGCTGGATGCGCGAGAAATTGTGCCGGATCATAAAGGAAAGTATATTTTCGGATGCTGTATACAAGAGGAGATTCAAGGATTATCCGCTTCCCAAGGATTTCATCGGCGAAGACGAGGGACTGCTGTTCCAGGACGGAAGCGGCTCTTTGCCGGATATAGCCGGCTATACCAAAAATCAAGGAGAACAAATTGGAAAGACCTAATATTATTTTCATCATGACGGATGACCACGCAAGCCATGCGATGGGCTGCTACGGCAGCAGGATAAACAAGACTCCGAACATGGATCGCATTGCTGAGGAAGGAATCCGGTTTGACAATTGTTTTTGCACAAATTCGATCTGCGCCCCGAGCAGGGCGACGATCATGACGGGAACACACACGCATATCAACGGGGTCAGGACGCTCGGCGACAAGCTTGACAACCAATTGGAGACTTTTCCGAAGATCCTTCAAAGGAATGGTTATTCGACGGCGATCATCGGCAAATGGCATCTTGGCCAGGGGGAGCGGCATTGGCCGGCTGGGTTTGATTATTGGAACGTGCTCCCGGGACAGGGGGAGTACTTCAATCCTGTAATGGTAGAGATGGGAAAGCAAAAGGTGTTTGATGGATATGCAACGGATATAATAACCGACAAATGCCTGGAATGGCTGGAAGAAAGGCCGGGGGACAGGCCGTTCATGCTTATGTGCCATCACAAGGCGCCCCACAGACCGTGGCTGTCGGATGAAAGGCATCGCAAAATGTATGCAGATGAGGATATTCCGCTTCCGGCCACATTCTTCGATGATTATGAAAACAGGTCTGAGGCGGCAAAAAACGCCGCAATGCGCATTGAAAGAGATTTTTCGGCGCTTGACCTGAAAATCGAGGTTCCTGACGGATACGGCCTGATGGACCTTCTTCCCATGCCTGATAATGTATCCGGGGCCGGATACCGGACGATTGAAGGCGAGAATGTAAAGTTTCAAAGCCTCAGGGAGCTGAAGGAATGGAAATACCAAAGATATATCAAGGAATATCTGAGATGTGTCGCCTCGGTGGATGACAACATCGGCAGGATGCTTGAGTGGCTCGATGAAAAGGGCTTGGCGGAAAACACAATTGTTGCATATACGTCCGACCAGGGATTTTTTCTTGGCGACCATGGATGGTACGATAAAAGATTCATGTATGAGGAATCCCTCAGAATGCCTCTGGTTATCAGGCATCCGGCCAGGATAAAGCCGCGTTCTGTCTCTGATGCGATGGTGCTTAATTTGGATTTTGCACCGACACTGCTTGACGCCGCCGGCATAGAGGCCCCTGATTTCATGCAGGGCCGGAGTTTCTTGCCGCTGACCGAGGGAAAAACCGCCGAGGGATGGAGACAATCTATGTATTACAGGTACTGGATGCATCTGGCTCACCACAATGTGCCGGCGCATTACGGGATCAGAACAAAGGAATATAAACTGATACGATATTATGGGAAAGCCCTTGGAACCACCGGGTCAGTGGACATGGATACGGCGGAGGAATGGGAACTTTTTGATTTGTCAAGGGATCCGATGGAGATGAATAATGTATACGGGGATCCCTCCTATATGAAAATCCGGGATGAGCTTTCGGAGGAACTGAAAAGGCTCAAGGAAGAAGCCGGTGACCGGGAATGAGCGGCTCCTGTACGAAAAGCCTGGGCATGCTGATCAAACCTGCATCGGGGAGGTGCAACCTCAGGTGCCGCTACTGCTTTTACAATTCTCCCGGCCTGATGGGAAACACTGATGAAAAGGGATTCATGAAGCCCGAAACCGCAGCCCTGCTTATAAAGAGGGCTTATGATTTTGCCGATGGTCCGGTAACTTTCGCATTCCAGGGCGGGGAACCTACTTTGTGCGGAATGGATTTTTTCAGGTATTTTGTCAAGAAGGCGAATGAATCGAACATAAAGGGCGTAAAAATCAATTTTTCCATCCAGACAAATGGAGTGGTCATTGATGAGGAGTGGGCTGATTTTTTATCAAAAAATAATTTTCTTGCAGGGCTTTCCATTGATGGTCCGTCAAGCATTCATAATGCAAACCGGATTGATGCCCTTGGAAATCCGAGCCTGGCCGGGGCAATGAATGCCAGGAGGCTTTTTGATGAATATAAAGTGGATTACAATGTGCTTTGCGTTGTCAATTCATTGACTGCAAAAAACCCGGAACGGACGTATGAATTTTTTAAAAAGCATGGAATCGACTACATCCAATACATACCGTGCCTGGATCCCGCCGGGGAAGAGCCCGGCGGACATGATTTTTCCCTCACTCCCGAGGGGTATGAAAATTTCCTTAAGAAAACCTTCGATCTTTGGTATGGGGACCTGAAATCGGGAAAGACAGTGGTAATCAGGACATTCGACAACTATATTGCAATGCTGATGGGATACATGCCCGAAGCCTGCGGAATGTCCGGCAAATGCGCCTGCCAGTTTGTTGTCGAGGCGGATGGCAGTGTCTATCCATGCGATTTTTATGTGAATCAAAGCAATATAATAGGAAATATATTGTATGACGGAATTGAAGACATCATCAAAAGCGAAGGCGTTGGGACGTTTTTGAAAAAAGGCCTGGAAATAAATGAAAAATGCAAAACATGCGATTGGTATTTCCTTTGCAGGGACGGCTGCAGGAGATATCGGGATCCTGACAGCAACCTGAACTATTATTGCGAATCATTCAGAAATTTTTTCAAATATGCCTATGACAGGATGGCCGGGATAGCCGCGGCGCTGTCCCAGGGCAGGTAAGCCGGGTAAATTCATAAAAATGCGCCGGTTGGGTCCCACCGGTTCTGTTTGCGGCCAAACTGGTTTTCACTATCTTTTCAAAACAAAAGGAAGTTGGAGGATTCTTCTTTTATTCTTAAGGCATTTTTGATATTCTAAGGGTGTAATTTACATTATGAACTGGAAGAAAAATGAAGAAGCTGCTTTACTACTTCGAATTCGGAATACTGGGCATGATTGTTTGGTGTATCCTTTATGAGGGTATATCGGTTGCCATTGCCGTGACCGGCCTTGCGGCCGGGTCGCTGGCGGCTTTATTCACAAATTATTTCCTTGCTTCAAAAAAGCTGACGGGCGCCTATAGGATAGATATACCAATGCTTTTCATATTTCTATGCGTCTTGATGTACAGGATTTTCAAGTCGGGTCTTTCCGCCATCCCGCATATAATCACGGGCAGGGCTAACACCGGTATAATCGATATAACCACAAAAGTACCAGAAGGCCTGGCCTCAACGACGCTTGCGAATTCAATAACGCTGACCCCGGGAACGGTAACCATCGATAAACGGGGACAGACCATAAAGGTTTTATGGCTTGACATGAAGACAACCGACCCTGTGGAGGCGGCTAAAATAATAAACGGATCATTGGAGAAAATTTTGATCAAGGCGGCAAAACATGATTGAATACACTGCCCATATCCTGACGGCGGCGGCAGTCATTACGGCACTGCGAATCCTTATCGGGCCAACGGTGTGGGACCGGCTGCTAGGTTTCAATCTCCTGACATCGAAGCTGATAATGATTATAGTGATGTGTGCGATAATTTTCGAAAAAAGTTATCTGCTGGATATCGCCCTGACATATGCCCTGCTTGGTTTTGTAAGTACGGTATTCATAGCACGCTTCGTGCGTGACAGAGGAAGGATTTAGTGTGGAAATGAGGGAAGTCATCAGCAGCGTCGTAATTGGGGCCGGGATGGTTTTCGTACTGCTGGGAGTATTCGGGATATATAGGTTTTCAAACTTCTATTCCCGTATACTCATAGCAGCGAAAGTTGATACGGTAGGGTTCATAACGATTTGCGCCGGCGTAATCATAAGGCAGGGATTTTCATGGTTTTCGCTCAAGGTAGTGCTTTTGATGGCGGTTGCAATGATAATAAACCCGGTTGTGACCCATGCCATAGCCCATTCCGCATATTACGGCGGGTACAGAATACACGGAGAGGGAAGCAATAATGATGCCGATAGTTGAAAAAACACTGTATGTGTCATTGATTGTATTTGCCTTCATGGCGATACAGACTCCAAAGCTCAGGCGTTCGGTGATTTTCCTTGCGGTTTTTTCGGCTGCCAGCGCTTTCGTATATATACTTCTGGGTGCGCCTGACGCAGCCCTGGCCGAAGCGGTCATAGGCAGCACAATCGCCACCGTCATATATTTGTCGGCGCTGCAAAAATACAAGGTTTTTACGGTTTATTACACGAATGAGAAGAGAAGGGAATACAGGCAAACCACTCTGATCAGAAGAAGGAATGCCGTGCTTAATGACATAGAGGCGTTCTGCACATCCAGGGACCTTGAGGCGCAGGTGGTCTATACAACCGAAAGCCTTGAATCCGTGCACAGTAAAAGAGGCTGGGACATTGTTGTAAGAAGGGACGAGGGGGTGTTCACAGTTTACGGCTTACAGCAGAACTACCATGTGGAGGAACTGGCGGCATTTCTCGGAGGAAAAAAGAAGGAGCTCGGGAATATGGGATATACCATAAGATTCATAATCGAGTAGGCTGTTATGAAAAAGATTAACAAAAGACGTATGTTCATAATGTTATTTTCAGCCGTGGTATGCATCGCGGTTTTGGTGTTGGCGAGCGCTCATGAGGAAAAAATGAAACCGGCCGCCTATGAATATTACATTGAAAACATTGTGGCGGAAGCCGGCATGCCCAATGCGGTTACGGCGATTTACCTAAGATATAGAATCTTTGATACGCTTTTCGAGGCGCTGCTGCTTGCTGCGGCGGTAAGCGCCGTTGTTTATTTTGCGGCCGAATGGGAAAAGGAAGGAGGGGCATCCGGGGATGAATGAAGAAAAACATAGTTCGGAAATACTTGAGGACATACTTCAGTTCATGTATCCGCTGATCATTCTTTTCGGTGCTTACATCATTTTGACCGGATTGTCGCAGCCGGGAGGCGGTTTTCAGGGAGGCGCCGTGCTTGTCGCGATTTTCATGTGCAGATATCTGGTCTATCCCGACGAGGTCCGCAGCATGAGCCTGACAAAGAGGCTTGACAAAATAATTCTCATATTCATCCTGGCGCTGGCCTCGGCCATAATGCTTATGTCTTTCCGGGAGGTATTTCCGTTCATGAACAAGATATATAATATGGCGATAGGAATCCTCATAGGAATAAAGGTGAGCTGCGGACTGACAGTTATATTCTTTACATTTGCAGAAATTAAAGGAGGAGAAGAAGATTAATTTCATCAATGCCCAGAACACGTCAATAATAATTTTTTTCATAGGGTTATACGGATTATGCGCAAGAAGAAACATAATCAAGACGATAATAGCCCTTGGGATCATGAGTGGAGGGGTAATACTGTTTTTCCTTTCCATAAACAGAACCCCCGGAAGCATGCCTCCGATATTCATTGGGGAAGTGCCCGTTCCCGCGGACCCGCTGCCACAGGCACTGGTCATAACGGCGATCGTCGTCGGAATTTCAGTAACTGCGGTAGCATTGATCATGTTTATAGCAATGTACCATAAATACGGAACCACAAACTGGGTGAAAGCCATGAAGCACAGGATGGAAAGGGACAAGGAATGATCCTCTATACATTCATGCTGATTCCGGCGGTGGCCGGTTTATTGATCTATCTCGTTCCCAAAAGACAGATGCTATGGCTTGCATTCGGGCTTCAGGCGTCGCTTCTGGTTCTTTCGGCATACAATTTTGTTTTTATCATTAACAATGGTCCCATTGAGATTGTCCTTGGAAACTTTACCAAGGTTGCCGGAATATCATTGAGATGCGATACTCTGGCAGCTGCGATGATAATGCTCGCCTCATTTATTTTCATGGTGTGTTTCCTTTTTGGCCTCCTTGATAAATTCATGAACAACCTCTTCATCTTTTTCTTCCTTGTACTGCAGGCGCTTGTAATGACTATATTCCTGTCCAGGGACCTGTTCAATCTTTATGTTGTAACCGAGGTGTCAACCATTGTCGTTTCGGTCCTCATCATGTTTAAAAAAGACAGCCGTTCCTTGTACGACGGCATGCTGTACCTTATAACTAATATTGCAGCAATGACATTTTTCCTTTTCGGGCTGGCCTTTGTATATAGAATATTCGGCACCCTTGACATGGACCTGATAGGGGCAAAAATGCATTTGGTGGAAGATGCGGGAAGCCTTGCGGTTCCATTTGGATTCCTTATGACGGGAGTAGGGCTCAAATGCGCATTTTTGCCGCTGTTCAGCTGGCTTCCCAATGCCCATGCAACCCCGTCCGCGCCATCCATCGTTTCCGTAATACTTTCAGGGCTGTATGTAAAATGCGGGATATACATGTTCATAAGGATCAGGGAAATGTTCCTGCCCGCATTGATAGCGGACGATTTGTTCCTGATAATCGGCATTGCCACCGGCATACTGGGATTTATGCTGGCCATAGGGCAAAAAGACATAAAAATGATGCTCGCATATTCTACCATCAGCCAGATCGGCCTTATCCTCATGGGTATTGCATCGGGAGGGCAGACTTCATATTACGGAGGGGTCCTTCATGTTTTAAATCATGCCGTTTTTAAAAGCCTTTTGTTTTTATTTGCCGGTATATTGATTTCGAAATACCAAACCAGGGACATGACAAAAATCAGGGGTGTTTTCAAGAGCATGCCGTATGTAAGCATAATGGCGTTTGCAGCGATGCTTGGGATAACCGGAGCCCCGTTATTCAATGGAAGCATCTCGAAATATCTGATTGAGAGCAATTTCAAGGGAAGCATTGCGGAATATGCTGTAATTTTCATTAATCTTGGCACCATAATATATTTTATTAAATTCTCGCAGATTTTCAGGGGGGGTTCGCCCCACGGAAGGGTAAGCGTAGATATTTGGAAAAAGGCGGCGGTGACGATAATGGGCATCCTATGCCTTTTGATGGGCCTTACCGGAACTGTTGTAATAAGCAATGTTTTTCATTATAGGGTTTCATTGGATTTCTGGGGATATGTAAAGAACACTGCCATGTTTTTTGCAAGCGCAGCCATAGGATTGCTGCTTTATGGCAGGTTCTTCAGGAAACTGGAGATTATCAACAAGGGATTTTCACTTGAGCTGGGGGTAAACGGCATCGGCATAAGCATGACGTTGTTTTTCATATTCATGACATCGGCCGCATATGTAATCGCGAGGGTGTGAAAAGCCCCGGGATTGTCGGCCGGTCGATTTGTATTCAGGGAAGCCCGGTTCACGTGCAAAGAGCCGGGAAAAGAAGAGGCAATTCATGATTTTGTACTCCTTTATAATCATTCCCCTGGCGGCAGGCATACTTATTTATCTGGTGCCAAAGAGACAGATGATTCGTTTTGCATTTTTACTGCAGCTTGGGCTTCTGGGATTAAGCGCATACAACTTTATCATGATCCGGCTTGAAGGACCGCGTGAAATGGTTCTGGGAGGGTTTGAAATCATTGCAGGCATATCGCTCAGATGCGACACCCTGTCAGGGGCCCTCCTGATCCTGACGGCATTCATTTTTACAATGTGCTATATATTTGGATTGATGGACAGGCTGATGAGCAATCTGTTCATCTTCCTTTTCCTTGTGCTTCAGGCCCTGGTGACCACGATATTTCTTTCCAGGGATTTGTTCAATATTTATGTGGTGACCGAAGTGTCCACAATAATAGTCGCCGTGCTGATAATGTTCAAAAAGGACAGCCGCTCCATATACGACGGGATGCTTTATCTGATTACAAATATAGCGGCAATGACATTCTTCCTGTTCGGCACGGCGTTCATATACAAGAGTTTTGGAACACTGGACATTGACATGATAGAGGCGAAAATGCATGCCGTGGCCAATCCAAAGGCATTGATCCTTCCCTTCTCGCTGATCATGACCGGCGTATGCCTGAAATGTGCTTTCGTACCGTTGTTCAGCTGGCTTCCGAAGGCACACGCAACCCCGTCGGCGCCATCGATTGTCTCCGTGATACTTTCTGGTCTTTATGTGAAATGCGGGATATACATGTTCATAAGAATGAGGGAAATGTTCATGCCCGCCATTGCGATTGACGAAGTATTTTTATACATAGGCATTGCCACGGGGATAGCCGGATTCGTGATGGCGATGGCGCAGAAGGACATCAAGTTGATACTTGCATACCATACCATAAGTCAGATGGGGCTCATATTGATGGGAATCTCATACGGAAACCAGTTTTCCTATTATGGCGGCGTACTGCATTTGTTCAATCATGCCATATTCAAGAGTCTTTTGTTTTTCTTCGCGGGAATCATCATATCCAAATACAAAACAAGGGATATAACCAAAATCAGGGGGGTGTTCAAACGAATGCCATATGTGAGCGTGATGGCTTTCGCGGCGATGCTCGGGATCACAGGGGCGCCGTTGTTCAATGGCAGCGTTTCGAAGTACTTCATAGAAAGCGGACTTGAGGGAAGCATAGTTGAATATGAATTCATATTGATAAGCGCCGGGACGATTATTTCATTCATAAAATTTTCACAGATTTTCCCTGGGAACGGATCAGAGGGGAAGATACGGGTTGACCGATGGAAAAAGGCCGCCGTCACAATCATGGGGTTTATGTGCATTGCGATGGGATTGGGAGGCACGATAATAATCGGCGCTGTATTTAATTACGAGGTTTCGATCAATGCCGCCGGATATGCGAGGAATGCGGCCATTTTCCTTATCAGTTTGGCCGGCGGGTATTTTCTTTACACGAAATATCTGAAAAAAACAAGATTCATCAGAGAAGGAATTTCCATTGAGCTTGGAGTAAATGAGATAGGGATCTGCATTGCGGGGTTCTTTGCATTCATTACGGCGGCTGCATATCTGATTAAATGACAAGGGCCGGGACCCGTCACCGCGGTTGACCGAAGCTGGTGTTGAGCATTCGGCCTGCTTTTATGAGACTATGATTCCTTGGAACGAGCTTAAGCTTGCCCGCCACGGTTTTCAATGGGATTGCCGTGATCCTGTTATCCTTTATTGCAACCATTTTCCCATACTTCTCATCAAGGATCATCTGCGCCGCGTATGTGCCGAACTTTGTTGCCAGTACACGGTCGTAGGGGCTTGGCTCGCCCCCGCGCTGCTGGTATCCCGGTACCGTGACACGAAGTTCAAGGGTGGTCTTGGCCGCTATTTCGGCCGCGACCTTATAACCCATGGACGGAAATGGCAATGAAGTGTAATATGCCTTGTAATCCTTGCTTTTCATTTTTGATTCGTCCAGCGTCATGGCCCCTTCCGCAACCGCGATTATGGAAAACTTCTTGCCTTCGGACTGCCTTTCATGAAGCTTTTCAATGACCCTGTCTATTGAGTAAGGGAATTCAGGTATAAGAATTACATCCGCTCCGCCGGCTATTCCTGCATAAAGGGTCAGCCAGCCGGCGTCATGCCCCATGAATTCAATTATCATTACCCGTCCATGCGATTGTGCGGTAGAATGTATGCGGTCTATTATTTCAGTCGCTATGTCGACGGCGCTATGGAAACCAAATGTAAAATCCGTGCCATACAGGTCGTTGTCGATTGTTTTGGGAAGCCCGATTACATTAAGCCCCTTTTCACTTAGAAGGTTGGCCGTTTTGTGGGTCCCGTTGCCTCCGAGGACAACAAGGCAATCGAGTTCGAATTTCTTGTAATTCTCAATCATTTTTTCTATTTTTTCAGGGCTTTTCTGAATTTCCTTGAAAGATTCCCGGCTGGTTCCGAGGATTGTACCCCCGAGCGTAAGGATTCCGGAAAGATCATCGGGCGACAGTCCCCGCGCGTTTCCTTCCATAAGCCCGCGGTATCCGTCCGAGAATCCGATTGCCTTCATGCCGTATTTTTCCACCACAGGCTTGGCGACACCCCTGATTGCGGCGTTGAGACCGGGACAATCGCCTCCGCTGGTCAATATTCCGATGGTTTTATTTTTCTCGCTCATTGCAGCCGCCTCCCGTAAATCACTGACTCAATTATATCAGATAAGGACGGAATATCATAAACGTTGGCATATAAGCCCGGTAATGAACACTTAAAAAATGGAGAAGTAAAAAAACACCCGCCTAACGGCGGGCGTTTGAATTGCAGAAGATTGCTACTTCTTTCTGTTTTTATATTTTGTGTGCAGCAGATGATGGGATTTCTCGCCCAAAGGCTTTATGAGAAATTCATCGTACAGTTTTTTTATTGCTGGATTTTCATGCGATTTGCGAATCGGAAGAGCTCCGTCCGCACGGTAGATGGCATCCATTCTTTTCAGCCTTAGCTCATCGGTTCCGCCGAACGGTTGTCCGCCGCCACCGATGCATCCGCCCGGGCAGCACATTATTTCTATGAAAGCATATTCCGCCTTGCCGGATTTGATCAATTCCATGACCTTCCTTGCATTTGACAAGGAGTGGGCCACGGCGACTTTAACGATTGTTCCGTTCAGATCCACCGCTGCCTCCTTGATTCCCTCAAGGCCCCTGACCGCCTTGAAATCCAGAGATTCAAGCGTTTTTCCGGTCACTACTTCATAAACGGTCCTCAATGCGGCTTCCATAACGCCGCCGGTGGCTCCGAATATCACGGCTGCACCCGTTGAAAGTCCGAAGGGGGCATCGTAATCCTCCTCATCCAGCTGATTGAAGTCAACGCCGGCCTGGCGAAGCATTTTCCCAAGTTCCCTTGTTGTCAGAACCACATCGACATCCGGATTTTTCCCGTCGATTGACATTTCATCGCGTACGGCCTCAAACTTCTTGGCTGTGCAAGGCATTATTGAAACGCTGAATATATCTTCCGGTTTCTTTCCGATTTTTTCAGCGTAATAGCCCTTTGCCAGCGCCCCGAACATCTGCTGGGGCGACTTGCAGCTTGAAAGATGTGCAAGCAATTCGGGGTAGTATTGCTCTATGAAATTAATCCAGCCAGGGCTGCAGGAAGTGAGCATCGGAAGCACTCCTCCATGGTTGATACGCTCAAGCAGTTCATGCCCTTCCTCGATTATGGTAAGGTCCGCGGTAAAATCAGTGTCGAAGACCTTGTCAAAGCCCAATGCCCGCAAAGATGCGACAAGTTTTCCCGTAACGATTGCACCGGGGTCGAGACCGAACTCCTCCCCGATGGAGACCCTTACCGCCGGAGCCGTCTGTACTACAACGGTTTTATCAGGATCATTGATCGCTTCCCAAACGCGCTCGATGTCCTCTTTCTCGGTTATGGCCGCAACGGGGCAGACAACGGAACATTGCCCGCATGCGACACAGGCCACATCTCCCAGATACCAGCCGAATGCAGGCTTGACCTCGACATCGCCGCTTCTGCCGATATAGTCCAGGATTGCAAGACCCTGTACCTTGGCGCACATCTGGATGCATCTTCCGCATTTTATGCATTTGTTCTGGTTTCTTTCTATTGACGGACTGCTGGTGTCTATTTCACGGTGTACGAGTATGTTTTCAAAGCGGCTTTCCCTGACGCCCAGGTTTGCGGCTATCTCCTGAAGGCCGCAATGATTGTTCTTCTTGCAGGCGGTGCAGTTCATGTCGTGGTTTGCAAGAAGCAGTTCAACGACAACCTTCCTGGCCTGACGCACCTTCTGCGTATTGGTCCTGATAACCATGCCTTCCCTTACAGATGTTGCGCAGGCGGCCTGGAGGGTTTTGCAACCGTCGACCTCGACTACACATACCCTGCAGTTTGCCTTGATTTCCTGGTCGGGATGATAACAAAGGTTCGGTATGGTTATACCTGTGTCCTTTGCTGCGTGAAGTATCGACGTCCCCTCGGGGACACTGACCGCCCGGTTGTTTATCTTTGCATTTACCATGTTCATATCATACCTCCTATACGGCAGCGGAATCCGTTGCATGGATTCTGCTTTGGAATTCCTCCGGGAAATACTGGAGGACTTTCTTTATGGCTGTTGGCGCTGCCTGTCCCAGGCCGCAGATGGATGCCTCGCTCATTGTTTCAATAAGTATCCCAAGCAAGGCCAGGTCCTTTTCGACGGCGACGCCTTCTATGAAACGGTCGAGAAGTATAAGCGTCTGAGCAAGCCCTTCACGGCAGGGAGTGCATTTGCCGCAGGATTCATGATGAAAGAACCCGATTATCCTTTTTAAAATATCAAGCACATTAATTCTTTCATCCATAACAATTATTGCACCGGAACCGAAATTGAGGTCGTTCTCCCTCATTGAGGCATAATCAAGGGGGAGGTCCGACATATCAGATGGAATCACCGGGCCGGATGCGCCGCCGAGCTGTATCATCTTGATTTCGCGATTGTTCGGGATGCCTCCGCCGAGGCCATATATTATGTCTTTTATGGAAGTTCCGAAAACAACTTCGTAAAGACCCGGCCTGACAACATTTCCGCTCAGGCATACAAGCTTTGTTCCCTTCGAGGAATCAGTGCCGATTTTTGAGAACTCCGCCCCGCCCATTTCAATGATGTGTGGAATATTGCAAAACGTCTCCACATTGTTGATCTGTGTCGGCTTGTTGTAAAGCCCGCATGTCGTCGGGAAAGGAGGCTTGTATGTGGCGCGGCCTGATTTGCCCTCGATAGTCACAAGAAGAGCAAACTCCTCGCCGCAGACATAGGAGCCGGCTCCCGTATACACATCAATGTCGAAATCGAAGCCGGCGTCAAGGATATTATCCCCTAAAAAGCCGCGTATCCTCGCCTGTTCAAGCGCTTTTTCAACCATTGCCGCCGCACGCGCATATTCGCCCCTGATGAAGATATACCCATGCTTTATACCTGTCGCATAAGCGCATATTATGATGCCCTCGATCAATTGATGGGGATCGTTTTCCATCAGATACCTGTCCTTGAAATTCCCGGGTTCGCCCTCGTCGGCATTACAGATGATGTATTTGGGAGATCCCCCGGCCTCTTTTACCGCCTGCATTTTAAGTCCTGTTGGAAATGCCGCGCCCCCGCGGCCCTTCAGGCCGGAGTTTTTAATTTCATTGATTATATCGCCGCCGCTCATTGCGAGAGCTTTCCTCAGTGAATCATATCCCCCGCGGGAAATATAGTCGTCAATGGACCCGGGATTGATTTCACCAAATCTTTTTGTCAGCAATTTTCTGACACATGCATTTTTATTCATGGCTTTTCCTCCTGTGTTCGGCCAGAACCGAGGATATTTTTTCCGCCGTCAGGTTTCCATACAGATTGTCCCCGATTTGCATCGCCGGGGCCTTGTCGCAGCATCCCAGGCAACTCGAGTACTCAAGCGAGAACAAGCCGTCGTCCGTTGTCTGGCCCATCTTGGTTTTTAATCTTTGCTCAAGCTCAATGACCACATTCGTTGAATTGTTGACATAACAGGGAACATCATGGCAAACCTGTATGATGTATTTCCCCCTGGGTTTTGTCGACAGAAGCGAGTAGAAGGATGCCACACTGTGAACCCTGCTTTCAGGAAGCCCGGTTTCTTTTGCGAATTCCCTTATGTCCTCCTGCGTCAGATAATTGCATGGCGTGGTTTTTTGATAAGCCAGCATAGCCCCGATAAGTTTGTCCGGCGTCCTGCCGAATTTTTCAAGCGCCTCCTTGACCTGCATAATGCCACCTCCAGAATAAAATCATCGCCGGCCGGCATTCCCACGAATGAAAATGAAAGCAACCGGGTTGTTATAATCCAATGTTTCATATGAAAGCTGCTCATATCAGTTGTCCAAGAGCCAAATAAAAAATGAAAAGAATCGGTCAAAATTTAATGCCCAAAACAATACTTTTGACTTTTTTATTCTACACCAGCCGGAAGGCAGAAATCAAGAAAATTGTTAATGTTTTAACATATTGTTACCGGAGAATCAAAACAAGTCATAAATTTAGTTTCCCGATTCCGGTCCTGATAGACAGGTTTGTTTACAAAAGTCAATGATTTCGGCATATTCAAAGAAGAAATTGAATTTGACAAATACGAAAACTTCTGTTAGAATTCCTGACAATATACACTATATGTATAAGGAGTGCGCCTTGGGTTCCGCGTCCTGGGACGGTCAGGACCGAGCGGCGCAGGCGTGAAAGCGCTACACTGCCTGATCGGGATAAAAACCCGGGTATGGAGTCCTTGGTATAAATCAGCCGGGACCCGATCCGGGTCTATTTATATATAAAAGAGCGGGGGAGGCAAAAAAATGGCGGCAATAGTACTGGAAAACCTTTCGAAGACATACCGGGTGAAGGTTCGGGGCGAAGGCTTGAAAAATGCCATCAAGTCCTTGGTGAGGCCGGATTACAGGGAAGTCGAGGCTGTCAGGAACATCAGCTTTTCGGTGAATGAAGGAGAAATGCTTGCATTTATAGGACCCAACGGCGCGGGCAAATCGACAACAATTAAAATGCTGACGGGAATACTTCATCCCACCGGGGGTTCCATGAATGTGCTCGGATACAATCCGGTCAAGGACAGAAGGAGGCTTTCTTATAATATCGGGGCTGTTTTCGGCCAGAAATCGCAGCTTAGCTTCCACCTGCCTCCTGTTGATAGTTTCAGGCTGCTTTCAAGCGTATATGAAATTGAAAAGAGCGCCTATGAATCGAGGCTTAAGCGGCTCGCGGACCTGCTGGAGTTGAATGAATTCCTCGACACTCCCGTCAGAAAACTGTCCCTGGGCCAAAGGGTCAGATGCGAGTTCGCCGCATCGCTGCTCCACGCACCGAAAATCCTGTTTCTCGATGAGCCTACCATAGGGCTGGATGTCGTTGTGAAACATAGGATCAGGGACCTGATAATAAAGCTTAACAAAGAAGAAAACACAACGGTATTCCTTACAAGCCATGACGCCGGGGATGTAGAGAACCTGTGCAGGAGGGCCATCGTGATCGACCACGGCACGGTGGCGCTGGACATGCCGGTCAAGAAGCTGAAGTATGACTATCTTAATAAAAAAGTCGTTTCTTTAAAACTCAACGAAAGCGCAGGCATACCGGAACCCCCGGGGGTGGAATTGATTAAAAAAACGCCATATGCGGTGAAGTTTTCGGTTGACACGAGGATTGCGCCGATCAGCAAAATCCTGGCTATGCTGGATGCCGGAAATATCGCCGACATAACCATTGAGGAACCACCCATGGAGGACATAATAGAGGCAATATATATGGGGAAGAGGGAAGGGGGCTGAGAGATTTGGGCAAATATCTGTCGATAGCCGGCATAAGCATAAAGAACTCCCTGGTATACAGGGCCAGCGTGACCGGCCGGGTGGTCTTCTATTTCGTCTTCATATTCGTTTTCTTCAGCCTGTGGAGCATGATTTATTCGGGAAATGAAATAGCGGGATACAGCCTTGTTCAGATGATTTGGTATGTCTGCATGACTGAGCTTGTTGTCTTTTGCAGCGGAAGCGAAATATTCGGAAGAATGAATCATGAGGTCAAGTCGGGTGAAATCGCCTATCGGCTTCTGAGGCCATGGAATTATATTTTCATGCAGTTCGCCGACATGCTCGGCAGCATGGCCTTCAGCGCATCGGTTTTCACGGTGATGGCGGTTTTACTCGGCTTTGTTTTCGCGGGCCCCATACAGGGATTCAACCCGGCATCGGTTCCTTTGATAGTTATTTCCTTCGTGTTGTCAATAACGATGAATTTTTTCATATGCATGAGCCTTGGATTGCTTGCGTT
Organism: Clostridia bacterium; assembly: GCA_016935835.1. Lineage (GTDB taxonomy): Bacteria > Bacillota > Clostridia > DUPQ01 > DUPQ01 > JAFGQE01. Next base: position 37,664 of record JAFGQE010000158.1, read on the forward strand.
TTATTTTGAGGAAAACTCGCCGTTCTATTTCATTTACCAGAAGCTGCTTTTCGTTTTCGGAATGCTTCTGCCCATAGAATTCCTTCCGATATGGACGCAGGGGATCCTGAGATATCTGCCGTTTTCCCTTATAACCTGGGGACCGGCCAGGATGGTTGTGAATTTTTCGTATGAATATGCCTTTGAGATAATTCCGATGCAGGCCGCATGGTGCGTGTTTTCGGTGCTGCTGGCGATGTTCGTGTTTTCAAGGGGGGTGAGGAAAGTCAATGTTCACGGAGGTTAAAACACATCTTAAGCTGATATTGAAGTATTTTACGTTCAATCTGTCTGCGCTAACCGAGTACAGGACAAGTTTCCTGGTGCAGGTGTTCGGAATGGCGCTGAACAACGCGAGTTTTGCATTTTTTTGGTGGGTGCTGTTTGACAGGCTTGGCACGGGCATAGGCGGATACGGGTTCACTGATGTAATGTTCCTGTGGGCGGTTGCCTCGACGGGCTTTGGTTTGTCGCATGTCTTTTTTGCCAATGCAAACAGGATATCAGGCATGATCATAACGGGAGAGCTTGACACATACCTCCTGCAGCCGAAGAACCCGCTTATCAACTCGATATCCGCAAGGATGTCGGTGACGGCATGGGGGGACGTCATATACGGCATAGTGCTGATGGCGCTTATCAAGGCAAGCGGAATGATGTGGGTCATGTTCGGAATAAGCATATTCACGGCGGCTCTGTTGATTACCTCGATTGCCGTGGCAGGCCATTCCCTGACATTCTATTTTGGGAACATGGAGGCTGTCGGAAGGACTTTATGGGAATTTACAATAACTTTCTCCATCTACCCCGAGACAATATTCAAAGGTCCAGTCAAAGCACTGATAATGACGGCTGTTCCCATAGGCTTTATAACCCATGTCCCGCTCCGTCTTGTGCGAAACTTTTCCTGGGGGACGCTGTTGCTGCTTTTCGGTGTAACCCTGGCATATGCGCTTTTTGCATTCATTCTTTATATGAAGGGCCTGAGAAAATATGAATCCGGCAACCTGATTGTTACCCGGATGTGAAGGTCCGAACGGATTATGCGGTTCAAGCGGGAACCCTTGACTCATCGGGAGGCCATTTCTTTTGCTGTCATTTGATCCCGGGTGGAAGCATAACCGCAAAGCGGCAGACCGGGTCGCCCCGAAGCGCTGATTGAAGCAACTCAACCCCAAGCTCCGTGCCAAGAATCACCTCGAATGGGAATTTTTCAAATCCGGCGCTGCAATAACACCAGTCGGAATCTATGTTTTCGCGGCTTTCGTCAAGAATGCGCTCCCTTGCGAAAGGGCAGTGGCAGGCATAGTAAGATTTTAAAACAGGATCCGTGGATTTTAGAAAATTGATGCCGTCGTAGGGTATTTTTGTCATATAAAGTTTTCCGCCGTCCCTTACGGCTGAAAGAATCTCCTGATTTGAACTGACGTAATCAACCACTTCCTGCGTTATCTCCTGTTCATACCATATCTTTCCGATGTTGCAATATTCCTGCAATTCAGCGACATTGCGCGCATGTCGTCCCGCAAGGTATTCATCGAGCGAAGAAGATTCCTCGTACAGCCGCTTTTCCTCCTGCATCGCGGATTCGGGCAGGCCGTGGTTGTTGCCGGCGAGAATCTTTTTATAAAGTGAAGGTTCAATACTTGCCTTGAGACGGTCCATGAATCTTGCTGTGAATGCCGGCATGTCGCCCGGAGCCGTCCCAAGGGGAATTTCCAAAAGCCCCGAAAAAACTTTCTCCACCGCTTCTTCTCCGGCATAGGCCAGCATCCGGTTTTTTATACTTTCGATGACGCCGATTCCGCCCAAAATACGGGTGAAGTATATGTATGCACCGTGATTGTTTGCCACATGACAATACCTTGCCAATGCCAGGAGCAAGGGCAGGTTTATTTTGCCGGATTCAAAAAGCGCAGCGATATATTTCTCTATTTGACCAGGGGAGGCGGTTTCGACCGAAACACCGTATATTTTCAAATATGAATCCATTTCCCTGGCATCGGCGACTGCAAGGTCTGCCGCGGAATCATCATAACCTCTGCTTTTATAAAGATCCCTCAGTTGTTTCTCAAGCATGTTCTTCTCCCGTCCATCATCCGGCCGGTTCTGTCCTGTCCACGGTTCCGTCGGACTTGTAGTAGGTCCTGATGCCGGAACCGGCATATTCCTTCCAGATCATGATGTCGTTTTCATACAGATACTTTTCCGCATAACCCGCGTTGTTGTACCCATATTCCCATATTCCGCTCTTTTTACCATCAGTGTAATAGCCGATTGTATGGATTGAATCGTATTGCCCGGTGCCTGTTGCATAAATGTGATATATTCCATCCGGCACCCCCGCCTTGTAGCCTATCTCGCTTTTTATGGTTCCGTCCTCAAGATAGGCAAGCCATACGCCGTCTTGCTTACCATCAAGATATGCGCCTGTGAACTCAGTGTTTCCGTTGCTGTAGTTGCGCTGCGCCGGTCCTGTTTTCAATCCTCTTTCATATGTCGTGATTTCATTCAAAGTACCGTCCTCATAATATGACTCAACCTTGCCATGGTAAATTCCGTCGCTGTACTCCTGAATAAAGGAAATTCGGCCGTTTTCATAATATGAAACCGACGTCCCGTCTTTCTTCCCGTTCAATTCGCCGTATGAAATTTTTAAATCCCCGTTGTCATAATACAATTTTATATCGGACCGGACATCCGGGCCGGCATGGCTGTTCTGAACCTCGCGGATCAGTATTCCGTTTCGGTATGTATATGATTCAAGTTCCTCCTCCATGTCATATATCACATAGGTCGGGTCGCCGTTGTACAGCGTTGTGTTGAGGCCGTCCCTTTTGTTGGCCTGTACCTGCATTATGTATGCTATTTTCTCCTGTTCCTTTGGATCCCCTGGCTGCCTGAACCTTACCGCCGTCCGGCGGTCAATGGTTTTGTCTTCCGTCCTGACCTCAAACAGAATGCTGTTTTCATAAGAACCGTACCGTATCGCAAATATGCCCCTGTCCCTGTCCCCGGGGAAGCGATATGTATATTCGATGGTGTCCGTATAAATCCTTGTTTCCCATCCGACTGGATCATTGTTTTCGTCAAGATACCTTATTCCGGTCAGCCGGCCTTCTGAATCCTTCGATTCTTCCTTTTTGAAATCACCATAGTCAAGCAGATCGGTCCATCCGTAGATCAGCTTGATGATATCTGCATTTTCCATTCCCGCATCTATCTCCAGGATGGTCTGATAAAAACCGTATATATGCGATATGTCGGTATTGCCGGCGTCTTCCGACGGTTCCATGGAAGGGGTTGGTTCGGAAGATGCGCCCGGAGCAGATGAAACGGAGGACCCCGGTACATGCGTTGCGGGTGGTGAGGATGATGAAGAGGGAGACGGGCCGGAGGCCTCTGATTCGTTTTTATCATCCGTAACTTCAATCCCGAACGCATTGAGAAGCCCGATGAGATCTTCCTTTTCAAAACTGCGGCCGTTCAGGGTATCAATGGAATTCTTCCACCCATTGAATGTATCAATCAATTCATCGGCCTTTGTGCTGACTATAGCATTGATAAACCTGCCTTTGCTGTCTCCGAGGGTTACCTCAAGGTCATTCTGTATCAGATCCGTTATTTCAGCCACTTGGCCTGCGGAAAATTTATCCTTGTTTTTATCCAGCTGCGCCAATAGAAGTTTTTGGATCAAGTAGTATTTCGCGGTGTCGGTAGGGACGAAGAAAAGGACATTCTGACCATTTTGAATGGCTTCAAGAAGAAGCGCTCTCTTATTTTCAGCCTCAGCCTGGGCGGCGGCCATGACGGTGGAATCGTCCGATAATTCAAATGCCGCAGACGGTTCAACGGCGGGATTTGCATTATAGGGCAAGCCGTCTTGCGCAATCCCGTCTTTGATATCGGACAGCGCGGCGCTAAAGTCGTCAAGGGCTGCATTTTCACCGCTGCTGAATTTATCTTTATTTATGTCGCCGGTCGCATCGGCGACAGCTATTCCCGCACCCAGGAATGACAGCCCTTGTTCTTCTGCCATGACTTTACCCAGAAGGGAAAAGCCTTTGCGGGCTTCTGGAACCGGCACGAGGGTCAAAGGAATTATTTGGGTTGCCTTAATTTGCTCAATAAGAGATTCGCATAAAGCTATTTCATCGCTTGAAAGGGAATCGCCGTCCATTGATTTGAGGTTCTCCAGCAAACGCTCCGATTCATCCAGATAGTAGCCGGAGACATAGTAATCCGCGGAGACAATGTATGAATGCATTCTTGAGGCCTTATCATATTCAAACAACATTTTATCCAGGCCGGGCTCAATTTTCTTGCGGTACACTGAAGCCGAGGAGGACAGCAGTCGTTCGGTCTGCCGAAGGCTGGTTTCGCCCAGAATGATGCTAACGGCCGCTGTATCGGCCATTAGTTCGGCCAGATACCCGTTCTGTCGCTCAATCAGGCGGCAGACCGCAAAGACCAGATATGAATCAATTACGGCTGATACGGCTTTGTTGCTGGATTTTGCCTTAAGGTATGTCCGGATTTCGGTCTCAAGGGATCCGAGGATGGTTTTATAGGCAATTATATTTTCCGCCGCGGATGATATAAAATCAATTTGGCCGGGGGAGGGATTGGTTATTTTATCAATATACCCGAGCAGGTTGTCCTCATATTTTTCCATTCCATCAGTGACTCGAAAACAAAAACCCGAAGTTTCCCGGATGGAATCAATGAAAATATCGACGGCTTTCCCTCGGGAGCCAAGAAAGGTCTTCTCATCCTTGTTTCCGGGGCGAAGCTGCCCGGTGTAAAGGTAGCCGGAGGCCAGATGGTTCGAGAAATCCTCCCCCGGGGAGATGCGTGACGACAGGCAGCCGCCGAATGACGCGGCCATGAAGCAAATAATCAATAAAAGCGAAAGTTTTTTCATAATCATGCCCCGGTTTTATTCTATTTAATATAAGGTGTGGCCTTGCTTGTCTTCCCACTCCTTCATCAGGGGGAGACAGCTGTCGCGGTCAAGCGATATGCGCCGGAGGGCATCCCCGTCCCCGCCTTCCAGCACATGGTAGATGAATGCGTCGATAAAACCGATTTTTTCGGCATCCTCCTTTGTGCATCCGTAATATACCGATTGCACCCTTGCCCACATGATTGCGGAAAGACACATCGGACAGGGCTCGCAGGTTGAATATATCTCGCAGTCGGGTATGTTCGGGGATCCAAGCACGGCGCAGGCTTTTCTAAGGGCCTCCACTTCCGCATGGGCGGTAGGGTCGTTGGTTGCCAGAACCATATTGTGGGCTGATGCGATGACGCGTCCGCCGCAAACGACAACCGCTCCAAATGGCCCGCCGTGCCCCGCCCTGACGCCTTCCCGTGCTTCTTCAATGGCAATCTGCATGAATTTGTTCATAATATCACCGCTTTCATAATCATTTTATCACTAAAATATCATTAATAGAACAATAGCGGGCTTTCTGATGTTCAGAGCGCGGCGGTTATTTTGCAGGGGAAAACAGGTGAAACGTAAAAAGATGGGCAATAGGCCGGCTGTGGCTTTGAAAAACATCCGCAAGCATATATAATGGATGTAATCAGAAGGAATACATAGCTTCGGGGGGTTGCATTGGATTTGAAGTCAATCTTTCAAAAACAAAAAACGATGCGCAGGGTCCTGTATAGCCTGATGCCGGTGGTGCTTTATTCGGTATACCTTTTCGGACTAAGGACGTTGGCTGTAATTGCGGTTGTAACGGCATGCGGGGTTGTTTCCGAATATCTCATAATGAGGAATATCAACGGAGCCGGGGCAAAGGTAAGCGAGGCCGCCCTGGTCAGCAGCGTTCTGTTTGCGCTGACGCTTCCCCCGTCGGTTCCTTTTTGGGTGGCCGGCACGGGAATTATTTTTGGCATTGTATTTGCCAAGGGAGTATTCGGCGGATTCGGAAGGAATATTTTCAACCCCGCCCTTGCCGGCAGATGCTTCATCTACATATCATTCCCGGCATTCATGACTATAAGCTGGACAAAGCCGTTCACGGGATTTCCCGGGGGGCTTTTGCGATATTTCAATTCCGTGGATGCATCAACATCAGCAACGCCGCTTCTGAGTTTCAACAGCACGGGTGAAATGACGGGTTATTGGCGCCTGGCATTCGGAGGGATTTCCGGATCGATGGGGGAAACCGCGGCATTGCTGATTCTTGCCGCCGCAATATATCTTATAGCAACAAAAACAGCCTCATGGAAAATAATGGCATCATGCGTCACCGGCTTCATGGCGCTGACCATGGTTTTGTATTTTACCGGGGTAACTGCCGCGGACCCGCTGTTTTCGCTGCTTGCGGGCGGTTTTATGTTCGGAACGGTCTTCATGGCCACCGACCCGGTATCGGCCCCAAAAACGGATTCCGGCAGAATCATATATGGGGCAATGATCGGCATCCTGACCTGTGTCATCAGGATATTCGGATTGTTTGTAGAAGGGGTCATGTTTGCGATTCTAATCTCAAATATGTTTGTGCCTTTGCTCGAAAGAAACCTTTCGGCGCTCAAGGCGCGGAAAAAGGCGGCCGCATGAAGAAAGGATATATCTATACAATAATATTCATAATGGCCGTAAGCATTGTTTTTTCGGGATTGCTGGCTGTTGTCAACGCAGCCTTTAAAAACAGGATTGAAATCAATGAAAAGGCGGCCGGTCAAAAATCAATCCTGTATGCGATGGGATTTGATTCGGAGGGCATGGATGCAGTCGATTTCTTTGAACAGAATGTGGTCGAGAGAAAATCCGGGGATGTCGCTTACTATGCCGCCAGAACCGCAGAAGGATCCATGGTTTATGCGGTTCCGTTCGCCGGGTCGGGGCTTTGGGGCACGATCAAGGGATATATCGGAATTGACGGAAGCTTTACCCGGATGATTGGAATCGCATTCACCGAACAAAACGAAACGCCCGGACTCGGGGGAAGGATTGACGAGGAGTGGTACAAGGAGCAGTTCAGGGGAATATCCCTTGAAGGAGATGTTTCATACGGCGGGGATTCGGGGATAGATGCAATAACCGGGGCGACTTCGACCTCAAACGCCGTTTTGAATATCCTCAATGAATTCATGTCGACAACCCTGAAGGAAGTGGAGGCGGCCGGTGAAGAATGATTTGAGAACGGTTTTCTACAGGAATCTATGGAAGGAAAATCCGGTGATAAGGCAGATCCTGGGTATTTGCTCCGCGCTGGCCGTAACGAACAGGGTGGACAACTCGCTTGTAATGGGAATCGGGCTTATGTTTGTAACCGCTTTTTCAAGCCTTACGCTTTCAGCGCTGAGAAATTCCATTCCGGACAGGATCAGGATGATAGTGCAGACACTGGTCATAGCCGCGTATGTGATTATCGTTGATATTTTGATCAAGGCCGGGCTTCCCGAAATAAGCAAGGCCCTTGGGCCTTATGTGGGCTTGATAATAACGAACTGCATAATAATGGGAAGGGCGGAGGCCTTTGCGAGAAAGAATCCCCCCGTAATATCATTCTTCGACGGATTGTTCGCAGGCATAGGTTATACCATAATATTGCTTTGCATCGCACTTGTCAGGGAAATCCTGGGATTCGGGACCGTATTCGGCTACAACGTAAATTTCCTAAATTTTACAAACTGGACGATAATGGTGGTTCCGCCCGGTGCATTTTTCATGATAGCGATACTTATATGGATATCATCGGGAGCAATGGACCGAAGGCTCAGGAAAAAGGAAAGAAGCTAAAGGAGGAAACGGAATATGACTTCTCCGGAAATAAGTCCATTTATAATATTTTTTGCTTCAATCATAACCAGCAACATGGTTCTGGCCAACTTCCTGGGCATGTGCTCGTTTATTTCGGTTTCAAATGAATACAAGACCGCATCGGGGCTTGGCAAGGCGGTGACGCTTGTGATGGTGTTCACCACCGTTATAAATTTCGCCGTATATAAATTCCTCATAGTGCCGCTTGAACTTGAATATCTTAGATATGTCATATTCATCATTGTAATTGCCGCATCGGTTCAGGTAATCGAACTTGCGATGGACAGGTTCCTGCCGGAGCTTCATATAAAACTCGGCATATTCCTGCCCCTGATAACCGTAAATTGCGCGATACTCGGAATCAGCCTTTTCATGGTAATAAGGAATTACAATTTTGCACAGTCGCTTCTGTTTGGAATTGGAAGCGGCCTCGGCTGGTGGCTTGCCATATCTACTCTGGCGGCCATCAGGGAAAAGACGGGGAAGAATAAAATACCCAAGGGCCTTGAAGGACCCGGCCTGACTTTCATCATCATAGGATTGATGGCGCTGGCCTTCATGGGATTTTCGGGTATGTTCGCAATACAATGACAGCAATGCTTTGACAAGACGGAGTGAAGATGGAGATACTTAAGACAATATTGGGCATAACCGGAATTTCAACCGTTTTGGCGGTGTTCATTATAGTTGCCGAGAAATTCCTGAACAACTACGGAGAGTGCGGAATTGACATCAACGACGGAGGCAAGCTGCTCAAGGTTGACGGGGGGGTATCTCTTCTTTCGGCTCTTGCTTCAAATAAAATATTCATACCCTCGGCATGCGGCGGGAAGGCGACGTGCGGGCTGTGCAAGGTGAAGGTGCTCGATGGAGCGGGGCCGGTGCTGCCTACAGAAGAACCTTATTTAAACAAACAGGAACTGCAGGAGGGAGTCCGCCTGTCGTGCCAGGTCAGAATTAAAAAGGACCTCAGGATATACATTCCCGAAGAGCTTTTCAATATAAAGGAATTCAATGCAACCGTAACCCGGATCACGGACCTGACAAGGGACATCAAGGAATATCGTTTTGATTTCAGGGAAGGCGAGGAAATATCATTCAGGGCCGGGCAATATATGCAGATTGAGACAAAGCCGTACGGCAAGGTAAAGGAGAGGGCGATAAGGGCATATTCCATTTCATCCCCGCCATCGGACAAGAAGGGCGTCGAGCTTATAATCAGAAAGGTTCCCGGAGGCGTGTGCACGACTTATATGCATGATCATGTCAGGGAAGGCGACGAAATAAGGATCACCGGTCCATACGGGGAATTCTATATGCGCGATGATTCGGATGACTATGTCTTCATGGCCGGCGGTTCTGGAATGGCTCCAATAAAGTCCATAATATCGGATATACTCGAGAAAAAGCTGGACAAGAAAATGATATTCTTTTTCGGTGCGGTCACAAAAAAAGATCTTTTCCACACGGAATTCTTCAGGGAACTTGAAAAAAAGCACGATAATTTCAAATATGTGCCTGCACTGTCAAATCCCGGTCCCGATGATGATTGGGAAGGGGAGGCCGGCCTTGTCACGGATGTAATGAAAAGATATGTGGAAACGGGAAGGGACAGGCATGCGTACCTGTGCGGCAGCCCCGGTATGATCAATGCTTGCATAAAGGTGCTGACCTCCATGGAATTTGATGAAAGCAAGATATTCTACGATAAGTTTTAGAGGGTGATTTTATGAAGCAGGGGCCAAGGCTGGAGATGATACAGGAAAACATGAAGCCCGGGGCGTATACGGCCCATGGTTTTCTCGGTGATGACGACCGCATGCTCAAGGACATTCTCAGGGAAGACAATTCGGCCGTTGAAAGGCACGGGATATCACACGGGGAAATCGCGGCGAAAATGCGGTATTTCACGGAAATCGGCAGGCGTTTCCCAGAATCAACTGTAACCGACGGGGATTTCGAGATTACCGTGGACGACCACAGGGGATTCATACCGTGCCCATTCGCAGACAATGAAAAAGCATTGAAGACAAACACAAGGCTTTACAACAAAAGGACGGGGGAAACGGTGTACTGGTCCGACCTCAACATACACATGATCATGAGTCATGGATTCTACGAAGGAAAGGGTTCCTTTTTCAGGACCGGGCCGGTCGAACTGGCAAAAACACTCGGGCTGATCGATTGAAATATCGCATGGAGGTTCATCATGTACTTTGTCTACAAATATCTGGGATGGGTCAACATAGGCCTTCTAGTCCTTATACTGGCACACTTCGTTCTGAGAAGAATAAACAGGATCGGGTTTTCCAATAAAAATAAATTTCTAAAAAAAGCGGCTGCATTCATGTCGAAGATACATACTTATTTGACCATCGTACTTACGGCGACGGCATTTTTCCACGGCTTTAACCTGGCCGGGGGAATACGTTTTCACAGCGGCTACATAGCATTCATAGCCATCCTTCTGCAGGCAACGGCCGGGGCGCTTGTCAAGGCCCGGAAGAAAAAGCCGTTTCTCGCAGTCCACAGGCTGACGGGCCTCCTTCTTGCGGCGACAGTCATAATCCACGTGATAATAATGAAAACATGATGGATTTCGAAAACCTTGCATCATTCGGGGAATCGCCGTTGTTTTCGGGTAAATAAGAAACAATGAGGTGGTCGGAATGAAAAAAATCAAGAAAATATTTAATGCGGCGGAAACACAGGACGGAGCCGGGGTGAAGCTTAACAGGGTGTTCGGATTCAATGAAATTCCAGGGTTTGATCCATTTCTTCTCCTTGATTACTTTTCCACGGATAATCCAAGGGATATTGAAAAGGGATTCCCATGGCATCCGCACAGGGGTATCGAAACCATTACTTACATATTGAAGGGAGAGGTCGAGCATCAGGACAGCCTTGGCAACAAGGGGGTGATCGGGCCGTCCGAAGTACAGTGGATGACGGCCGGAAGCGGAATCATACACCAGGAGATGCCCGTAACGGCCGGCGGCAAGGGAATGGAGGGCTTCCAGCTTTGGCTCAATCTGAAGTCGACGGACAAAATGATTTATCCGCAATACGGCGATATAAAGGCGGACATGATTCGAATTGTTGAAGAACCCGGCCTGACCGTGAAAGTCATCGGGGGGACATACAAAAAGACGGAAGGTCCCGTCAGGAGGGATTCCCTTGGAGTGGTGCTGCTCGATATGGAAATGCAACCGGAATCGGAGTACACGCATGTAACCGATGAAGGAAAAAACACATTCATTTTTGTTTTCAAGGGTCATGGCTTTTTCGGGGACCCGGCTGAAAAAGTTTCCCGGAAACAAGCCGCGGTCTTCAGCGGAGACGGCGGTATCAGAGTCAAGGCCATTGACAATATGAGGTTCCTGCTCTGCGAGGGATACCCGCTTGACGAGCCGGTATCATGGGGAGGCCCGATAGTCATGAATACAAGGGAGGAGCTCCGCACGGCATTCAGGGAATATGATGAGGGCAATTTTATAAAACACAAATAGAGCAATGACGGACGGCAGGTTTCCAAACGGACGGCGCATTCATGTGCGGACGAGTCATGAAAATTAAAAATCAGCACGCATCAAAATGGAGCAATCCCGGGTCTATTTTAAGCCCGGGTGTTTTTTACGGGAATATTACGACGGTAAAGTGATATAATTTACCTGGAGGCCGAAAATGGACAGACCGAACATACTTCTCATATTTGCCGACCAGTGGAGGGGCGATTTCCTGGGAAACCTCGGCCATAAGGTCAGGACGCCTTTTCTAGACCAACTGGCGGGGGAGGGAATGTCATATACCTCTGCGTACAGCGCCACCCCGAGCTGCATTCCGGCCAGGGCCAGCCTCCTTACCGGGATGAGCGGATCTTCCTGCAACAGGCTCGGATATATGGACGGGGTTCCGTGGAAATATCCCGTTACCATGCAAGGATGCCTGCGGGATGCGGGTTATCTTACGATTAATGTCGGAAAGACCCATTATTATCCACGAAGGGCAGGACTCGGCTTTGAAATAAACAGGTTGTACGACCCCCAGAACTGGCTTGATGGCGAACAAAGCGATTATCATGCATGGCTTTTTGAACAGACCGGCGGGAAAATCAAGGATACGGCGGATGTCATCGACAACAACGGATTCTGTTATATTCCATGGACGCATGATACCTGTCTGCATCCAACGGAATGGACCGCCGCCACAGCCATAGAAGAATTGAAAAAAGCCGACGACGGCAGGCCTTTCTTCATGCAGATTGGATTCCATCGTCCGCACCCCCCGCTGGATCCGCCGCCCGCATATTATGATATGTACAGGGATGTCGATTTCGGCGAGGCTCCTGTCGGAGACTGGGAACCGGAGGAATACAGGCGGGCGGCGTCAGGCAATGCCCCGATGATAGGTACAAAGAACGAAGAGGACAGGCAGACAGCCATCAGGGCGTACTGTGCGCTTATCACTCACATAGATCATCAGATAGGCAAATTGCTGTATTATCTGCAAAGGCATGAACACACAAAGAATACGATTATCATTTTCACCAGCGATCATGGAGACTTGCTGGGTGACCATGGCACATGGAGAAAAATATTCCCTTACGAGGGTTCGTCAAAAATTCCTCTTATCATCAGGACGCCCGATACGGCAATCAACACGGTTAACACAACCTCAGGATACCGAAGGGTCGAAACGCCGGTCACCCATATGGATATTATGCCGACGGTATTAAAGGCGGCAGGGGTTTTGGTGCCGGACAATGTCGAGGGCACGGACATAATGGGGCCTCTTTACGGAAGGAAGATCGAAGGAAGGGAATTCATCCACGGGGAGCATGCCAGTAGTCTTATCGGAGTTCAGTTTGTAACTGACGGCAGATACAAGTATTGTTATGACACTGTGCATGGACGCGAGCAGTTGTTCAATCTTCAGGAAGACCCCCGGGAACTCAGGAATCTGGCCGGATTGAAGGAATATGAAGCGGAACATGCCTTTTGGAAAAGAAAGCTTATCGATATCCTTTCGGCCCGGCCCGGCGACGGCTTGGTAAGGGACGGGGAGCTGGTCACGGGAGTAGAACTCCCTTCGATCAGAAAAGAGCTTTTGGATGGGATTGACCCGGATGAGATTCACATAAATGCGCGAAAAGGAATCGAAAAGTATTTCGGCGCGGATTTTTTCAAAATGACTGAAAAATGATTCGCCTAAGGCAATCGGAATAATGTCAGCAAACATACGGATAAAGGCGGCAAGGCGAACCGTTGCCGCTTAAATTGCAAAAAGTGTTAAAAATTTAACAATTTATTTCATTTACACCTTGTTGAGCAAATAGTTATGTTGTAGAATACGCTTGAATCAGAAAACAGCGGGCTAATTTAATATATTTTATCAATGAAAGGTAGCGGAAAATGTGCAATAACAGTTTGGCGGAAGAAAAATTCAAGGAGCTTGACGCATTTATCGACGGGCTTGAGGAAGACGAGGGCAATCTCATAGTTATCCTGCACAAGGCGCAGAATCTATTCGGATACCTGCCCAGGGAAGTGCAGCTGCATGTCTCGAGAAAACTCAAACTGTCCGCCGCAAAGGTCAACGGGGTGGTTACTTTTTATTCCTACTTTACGGAAGAACCAAAGGGGCAGCACGTTATTTCAGTCTGCATGGGAACTGCATGCTTTGTCAGGGGAGCGAGCGACATACTGTCATCCCTGCAGGAAAAACTCGGTATAAAATGCGGAGAGACGACAAAGGACGGCAAGTTTACGATAGATTCACTGCGTTGCGTGGGTGCATGCGGGCTGGCCCCGGTCGTAATAGCCGACGGCAGGGTCCACGGCAGGGTTGAAATCGACGATCTTGACAAGATTCTTGTCGAACTTGAGAGCGGGGTAAGATAGGATGATAAAAATAAAAAGTTTTAATGAACTGAAGGAGCTTAAGGAAAGCCTTAACGCCCAAAGGGAGCACATCCGTATAATAGTCGGCATGGCTACCTGCGGGATGGCAGCGGGTGCCGGGGAAGTATTCGATTCAATAGCAGGCGAGATCATGAGACAGGGATTGAAGAATGTAACCGTCGTAAGGTCCGGCTGCATGGGGGCATGCCATTCCGAACCAACCGTTGAAATAGTAAAGCCCGGCGAAGATCCCGTATTGTACGGGAATGTCGACAGTTCGAGGGCCAAGGTCATTATAAGCAATCACATAATGCGGGGTGAGATTGTAGAGGAGCTTGTGCTTGAGAAGAACTATGAAACGGCAAGCCTTGGGGAGGTGGAGCAATGAGCGGTCATAAGCAACTGAGGATAGCGTTGAGAAACTGCGGGGTCATCGATCCCGAGAACATATTGGAATATATAGCCCGCGGCGGCTACATGGCGCTTGGGAAGATTCTTGACGAGATGGCGCCAGAAGACGTTATCGATGAATTGAAGAAAAGCGGACTGCGCGGAAGGGGCGGCGGCGGATTTCCCACGGGATTGAAACTTGAATTCGCCCGCAGGAACGAAGGCGAAAGAAAATATATCATATGCAATGCCGACGAAGGGGATCCGGGCGCATTCATGGACAGGAGCATACTGGAGGGAGACCCCCAGTCAATACTGGAAGCAATGGCGATATGCGGTTACGCCGTAGGTGCGAATGAAGGCTATGTGTATATAAGGGCGGAATACCCGCTTGCAATAGAACGTCTCACAATTGCAATCAGGCAGGCATACGAGGCGGGATTGATCGGCGATGATATCATGGGAAGCGGGTTCTCATTCGACATCAAGATAAAATACGGGGCGGGTGCGTTTGTTTGCGGAGAAGAGACGGCATTGATCAGCTCTGTCGAGGGAAACAGGGGCGAACCGCACTTCAAGCCGCCTTTCCCGGCGGAAAAAGGCCTTTGGGGAATGCCTACGACTGTAAACAATGTCGAGACTCTGGCGAACATACCGTCAATATTCAATATGGGTGCCGGCCGGTTTGCCGAAATAGGAACGAAAACAAGCAAGGGAACCAAGGTTTTCGCCCTTGCCGGTAACGTAAACAAGGTCGGCCTTGTAGAAGTTCCCATGGGCACTACCCTCAGGGAAATAGTTTACGACATAGGCGATGGCATTGTCGGAGGCAAGAAATTCAAGGCGGTTCAGACAGGGGGTCCTTCGGGGGGGTGCATACCCGAACAGTTCCTCGACATCCCGATTGATTATGAAAGCCTCAAGGAAATAGGCTCGATGATGGGTTCGGGAGGAATGATCATAATGGACGAAGACACCTGCATGGTCGATATAGCGAAGTACTACCTTGAATTTACGACCGATGAGTCCTGCGGAAAATGCACGCCGTGCAGAATAGGCAACAAGAGGCTATATGAAATCCTCTGCAAGATAACAAAGGGAGAAGGAACCGAGGAGGACCTTGACAGCCTGAAGGAATTGGGCGGGATTATAAAGGACACCTCGCTGTGCGGACTGGGCCAGACGGCCCCGAATCCGGTTCTCAGTACAATGAAGTATTTTTACGACGAATATCTTTCCCATGTCAGGGATAAGAAATGCCCGGCGGGAATATGCAGCAGCCTTACCAGGTATGAGATAATCGCTGACAAGTGCATAGGCTGCACGATGTGCGCCAAGGCATGCCCGACCGCATGCATTTCCGGTAAAGTAAGGGAACCCCATAAGATTGACCAGGCAAAGTGTATAAAATGCGGAGCGTGCTTCAAGGCATGCAAATTCGACGCCATATTGAAAAGCTGAGGAGTTTGATTAATGAAGAAAGTAAATGTTACGATAAACGATATAAAGATTGCGGTTCCGGAAAACTATACGGTTCTTGAGGCCGCAAGGGAAATCGACGTTGAGATACCGACGCTTTGCCACCTGAACCTGCACGACCTGAAGGCTGTAAACAGAAGCGCGTCCTGCAGGGTTTGTGTAGTGGAAATAGAGGGCAGGGGAACGCTGGCTCCATCCTGCTCAACATATGTCGCAGAGGGCATGGTAATAAAAACACACACGCCCAGGTCGGTAAAGGCACGCAGAACCATGGTTGAACTCCTGCTCTCGGACCATCCCAAGGATTGCCTTGTCTGCGAAAAGAACCAGCGATGCGAACTTCAGAAGCTGGCCGCCGACCTGTGCGTCAGGGAGATAAAATATACCGGCGCGCAATCGACTTATGAGATAGACAACTCAAGCCGTTCGATTTACAGGAACCTTGACAAATGCATACTCTGCAGAAGATGCGAAACCATGTGCAACGAAGTGCAGACATGCGGCATCCTGTCGGGAATGGACAGGGGATTCGAAACCGTCGTGGGCCCGGCGTTCGGACTGCCGATGATTGACACGATGTGCACATTCTGCGGGCAATGCGTGGCGGTTTGCCCGACGGCGGCGCTTACCGAGATAAATCAGATCAGGGAAGTCTGGGATGCGATAAACGATCCCGAAAAAATCGTAGTGGTGCAGACTGCGCCCGCTGTCAGGGTTGCGCTGGGCGAGGAATTCGGCATGGAGGCAGGTACGATTGTAACCGGAAAGATGGCGGCCGCCATGAGAAGACTGGGATTTGACCGCGTATTCGACACGGATTTCGCGGCAGACCTGACCATCGTGGAAGAGGCATCTGAATTCATACACAGGCTCAGGCACGGAGGAACTCTTCCGATTCTGACAAGCTGCTGCCCGGCCTGGGTCAAGTTTTTCGAGCACCAGTTTCCCGACCTGCTTGACATACCGTCGACATGCAAATCACCCCATGAGATGTTCGGCACCGTCGTAAAGACATATTACGCCGCGAAGATGAAGATAGACCCTGAAAAGTTGGTGGTCGTATCTGTCATGCCGTGCCTTGCAAAGAAATACGAGGCGGCCCGCCCCGAACTGAATACAAACGGCATGCAAAACGTCGATTATGTCATTTCCACAAGGGAAGCTGCAAAGATGATAAGGGAAGCGGGAATCAATTTTGTCGACCTGCCGGACGAGGATTTCGACAACCCGCTTGGAGAATCAACCGGAGCCTCGGTAATATTCGGAACCACCGGGGGTGTAATTGAAGCCGCCCTTAGAACAGCATGCGACTGGCTTACCGGGGAATCGCTTGAAAAAGTTGATTACCATCAGCTCAGGGGACTTGAGGGAATCAGGGAAGGAACTGTCAAGATCGGCGATATGGAAGTAAGGATTGGCATTGCACACGGACTTGGAAATGCGAGAAGACTTCTTGAAGATATAAGGTCAGGGAAATCGACATATCACGCAATAGAGATAATGGCATGCCCCGGAGGCTGCATTGGCGGGGGCGGACAGCCGTACCATGGCGGCGACGAGGGGATAATAAAGAAAAGGGCCGATGCGATTTATAGAGAGGACCAGGGGAAGGCAAAGCGCAAATCCCACGAAAACGAAAATGTAATTGAACTTTACAGGGATTATCTGGGCGAGTATTACGGTGAGAAGGCGCATGAGTTGCTGCACACAAGCTACCAGAAGCGGGAATTGATATAACCTCTGTTCAAATTGATTTCAATTTAGAAAATCAAGATTTTTTTCAAACAGTTGCCTTGGGCAACTGTTTGATTTTTAAATCTGCCGTGTGAAAACGCAATGTATTTTTGTTGAGCGGGCTGTTATAATAATTGTATTAATTGTAATCGGTTGAATAAGTGGAGGATCGTATGAAGATAGGAATAATAGTTCATTCAGTGACAGGAAATACGCTGGCGGTATCTAAAAAACTGGAGCAGGTCCTGAGGGAAGCAGGCCATGGGGTTGAACTTAAGGAAATCAGGACCGAGGGAAAACCCAATTCCGCGGACAAGGAAGTCAAGTTTTCCGAGTTACCCGCACTTGATGGGTATGACGCGCTTGTGTTTGGTTCCCACACGGAGGCGTTTTCTCTTGAATTTGCCATGAAGGAGTATTTTGGGCGGATTGACGGATTAAAAGGAAGAAATGCGGCCTGTCTGATAACACACCAGCTTCCTTGCAGATGGATGGGCGGGAACAACGCGGCCAGGCAGATGAAGAGATTATGCGAGGACAAGGGGGCTAAGGTAATCGGAACAGCCATAGTGGAATGGTCCCCGGAAAATAAAAGGCAGCAAAAAATAGATGCTGCGGTTGAATTGCTTGCCGGATTATTCGCATAGAATCATCAGGAATCAAATTCCATAACCAATGTCACTATTTCCCATGGATCCGTTTTTGTCTTCAGCCGGAAGCCGCCGGCGCCAATGGCTGTATCATGCCGTGCGACAGGATTCAGGAGGAAGTCTGTCGCGGTAAAAGATGTGACCCGCCTTGCGGAGATTATTTCAAGGCAATCACTCTTGCCGGAGGCGTTGTATAATCTCAGGATGGTTCTGCCATTACACATATAGAAAGCGGAGATAACCGTTGAATCCGACCTGATGTCAAGGAATGCCGCCGGTTTCATCGCAACAGCGCCCGTTGATTCCCGGGGCACCCTGTATGGTTCGATCGGATTTTTCTTTTCAAGGGATTCCTTTATCATGGGCAGATAACCGGATCCGGAAATTTCCCCGGTTATATTCAAGGAATATGCGAATTTTATTACGCCTGGATTTTCGTTATACGAGTGGGTGTATTTCATCCAGTCCGTGCATTGGCTAAGGTCATATATGCGCGTTAGAATTATGGAAACGCTTTTTTCGCCTGAATTATGAAGATAGTATCTGGGGGAACTAACGCCGGTCAGCGTCACATTATTTGCCCCGTATTGATAATTGACCCAGCTTTTGGAATAGAAAACACCCTTCCAAAGGCGCTCAAGGTTGTCTATGTCTATATCCGTCGAAACGCCGAAGGGCTCTTCATGGATAATGCGGTTTTCAATGCCAAAGGGAATATCGGCGGTAAATTCCGTCTTTTCATCTGCGGGGAAGGAGGCAAGGAAGAATCCACGGGTCCGGGGGACGCAATCAATGGTTGTATTGAAATCAATGCCGGCCCTGCCTTTGCAAAGGGTTATTTCCTGCAATACCGCGTGAGGACCGGAAACTCCCCGGACCACATATTTCCACCTCAGGGGCCCTTCTTCCTCCCAATGCCAATTCAATGGTTTGAATTCATGGACAACGCCGTGCCGGTTGTTGTACAGCCAGGCATCCGCCGGGGTTTGCTCCATTTCTGAAAAGCGTATGCTGCCGGCGGAAACACCGGTTTTTGCAAAAAAGTCCGTTCCGTTGACGGTCATGATCCGGCCGTTTTGGAAAACAACCTTGATTGCGCCTGTGTCAATTTCAAAAAGCCCCGGCGGGTTGCCTTTGAAATCAACATACGGCGGGGACAGGTCTTCCAGGGGTTGGTTTGAAACGGATATGGTTGAAAAACCAAGGGACCTGACGCCGGCTTCTACTAGAAATCCAGATAGCTTCCGGGAGTTTTCATCGCCTGCCCCCGTTATTTCAAATACCGGCTGTGATTCGATGGCATTGCCGTCTGAATCGGAAAACAGTAATGAAGCCGGCGATCCCTCAGCAGGAGACGGAATGAAAAATATTTCACGTCTTTCCCAATTAAGGGTATTGGCCAGAACATAGTGCACATCATCCTGTCTGCTTACGCTCCCGGCCAAGACCCGCAGGGCGCCGCCCACAAGGTGTTTTGCCGCAGCCGCCGCGAAAACCGACCTTTCAAAAATCTCATCATAATCGCGGGCGAAGACAAACTCCATCCCGTGGCTGCAAATGAATGCCGTTGTTTCCCATAACTTTTTCAAACTTTCCTCCGGATAGTCCCCTCCTGCCATTGCCGCCATTGTCCAGAGGGTCTCCGCCCTTACTGCGAGCGTATCAAGGAGGATTCTCGCCAGCCACAGCCCTTTGTCACCTTTAGAAGGTATGTTGTAGCCTACGTCGCAGGGATCGGGTATTCCCCTGTAAACAGGGAGGTCTGTCTTGGAAAGTCCGTTAAAATAACTTTCCGCCGTTGAATAATTGATCGATGCGCCGGTTGTCTCGCGAAGATAATCCATGAAACCGTCAAGGTTTACGGGGTTGTCGTTGAAATCATGCATAGGCCGCGTGTCATCCATTCCAAACGGAAGCCATAAGTTTTTTGAAAGCGAGTTTTCAAGAATATCGCGTATTTCATTTTCAAAGAATTTCTCGAGAATCAAATCGCCGTCCGAACGGCAGTCCCCGGTCATATATCCGGTTCTCCACAAACCTGCATAAGTGCCCCTTGAGCATATTATCCCGGAGCCATCGGGACCTTCCCATGAAAACTGCCGCGGAATTCCCTTGGCATCCATGGCGCCCTGGGGTCTCCACGCCCTGTAGTAATCATAACCACAAAGACGAAGGATCTGCGGAAGCTGTGAATGTCCGATGGAAACATCGACATTATGAAATACGCGGGTATCAAAATCAGGAATAAGTCCGCGCATATATTCCCGGCCGATTATTATATTTCGGATGAAGGTTTCATCGCCAGCCATAGTGGGGCGAAGCAGAACCAGCGCTCCGTTGGTCATTTCAATACGGCCTTCGCGGATTCTTTCGACAAGCTCCCCGGCACGGCCTGGTTTCCCGGATAGATATGTATCAAGAAGCGGGACTATATTATCCATCATCCAGGTATAGTGCTTGTTTTTCTTCATGACATCCAGAACTTCGTCAATGATGCCAATGTATCTGCCGGTATGCCACTCGCGGGGATGAGTCCATGCATAATCGGCATGGCAGTATGGTATTACATGAATATCCACTCCGAAAAGCTGCTTTTTAATATTGGTCATGTCATCAGTCATTCCCGGCACCTGTTACTTTCCTATGATTTCCCGGACCATCCTGACCCGGGATATGAGGCCGTCGGGCGGAACCTGGTCGGCGACGCCCAGTATGAATCCTGAACCCGGGGGGAAAGCCTCAAGCAACTCTACGATATGGGATATGAACTGCCCCTCGCTGTAAAATGGGGAAAAAAGGATTCCGGGAAGCCCGCCCCAGATTATCAAGTCCGCACCCGCGGCTTTTCTAAGATCCTTTATATGAATATCACCCGCAGGATATGGAGTCACGGCTTCGGCGATGTCGAAGCCGCTCCCGCTTAAGAGTGAAAGGCATGGGGTCAGGGTTCCGTCTATATGAATACCGGTGAATTTGCCGGCTTCATGGAGTTGCTTGTTTCTTTTAATATAATAAGGCATATTGAAGTTTTCGTAAAAATCCCTGCCGGTCACTTCGCTTGAAAGATTTTCGGGGAACTCTATATAATCAGCCGGCGAATCGCATAGAATTTCATAAACCCGGTCTTCCGCATTACCAATGGCCTCGAGTATGCCGGTGAATTCATCCGGATGATCCATATATAGGCTTACGGTGTTTTCTATTCCGGCCCAGCGCGCAATCAGTTTTTGCAGCGGAGAGGCGGCTATGGTCGTCATGGCGGCCGGAATGCCGTCGCCGCCCCATAATTCGTCGGTTTTTTTAAAGTCAATGCAATTATCCGAGTATATCGTGTGTTCCGAAATATACCGAAGCACCCGGAGATCCTCCATGGTGCCGACATAATGTTTTGTTATGGCCCAGGTATAGGATTCGGGAATATATCTTTCATGCGACTCCAAGCGCCCGACAGGGGTTGTGAATTCGGATATCCGCATACTGGAGGTTTCCTTGCTTTTGAATCCAACGCTTGATTCATACTTCATCGACCATGGAAAGGGGGCATAAAAGCATATTCCCGCCCCAAGATCCCTGTAAAACCTGCAATATCCCTCTGCACCGGCATATTTTTCGTCCAGTGTTCCCTTGACCGACATACTTGAGTACAGATATGAAAGATCTGCGAACCAGGGGGTTTTGTCCGGGACGTTTCCATTTAAGACACTCAGGACCCGCTCTCTTTCGGTCATTATGAACTCCTTTTGTGATTGAGGCGTGCAAATATCCAAAAACCCGGTTATTTCGCACCCCCTGATTATTATACATTTGTTGATATGAAATGGAAAATGGATTTCATGCCTGTGCAATTGAAAATCAAAATGCTGCAAATGAGCGGCAGCAGCCGCCCGGCAAGGAAAAGGATTATGGAAAGTCTTTGCAAGACGCCGCCTCAGTACACGGGGAAGGCGGCCCGGGGAAAGCGGTTATGTTCCTTGACTTATAAATACCGGCATATATATAATGTGTAAGGAATAAAATCCACCGGAGGTAAGAAATGGCATATAAAATAATCGACACGTGCATCAACTGCGGAGCATGCGAGGCTGAATGCCCGGTATCATGCATATCCCCTGGGGACGATACATATGTAATCGACGCCGAGGCCTGCATAGATTGCGGCGCCTGTGCAGGCGTGTGCCCCGTCGGAGCATGCGTAGAGGCATAACGAGAGGCAAAAAGCGTTTGGCGTAACGCAGAAGGCTGTTTAAGAGATTCAGTATGGAACCGGAGCAACTGCGAGCAGTCGCCGGTTTGGGGCATGTCCCGCAGGAAATTCTTGAACAGCCTTTGATTTTAAAGAAATCCGGAGATTCTGATGACTATAATGATTGATGAGATCAACAGCCAGCCAAAGGTGCTGGAGAAGGTTCTGGCAAAAAGCAGGAAGGGCGTCCGGGATCTTTGCCGCGAAGTAAGGGAGCGGAAAATAGAGCTGATATATATCGCCGCAAGGGGGACTTCGGACCATGCCGCCGTATATGCAAAATACATCCTTGAAATCCATGCCGGGATACCCGTTGCCTTTGCCGCGCCTTCTGTGATAACGGTTTACGGAGGAAAGCCCGGTCTGCAAAATGCGCTTGTAATCGGGATATCGCAATCCGGAAAAGCCGAGGATGTCCTGGAGGTGCTGAGGCATGCGGGCAGACAGGGTTCGCTTACCGCGGCCATAACAAATTATGAAGACAGTCCGATGGCAAAAGAAGCCGCATATCATTTCAGCTGCATGGCGGGCGAAGAGAAGAGCGTGGCCGCGACAAAAACATTTACGGCTCAGATGATGATTATGGCGATGATTGCCGCCGGGCTTTCAGGCGGCGGCGAACTCATGGGAGAGCTTGAAACCGTGCCGGCAAAGATAAGCGAGTTTCTTGCTGATTTCGGCGTGCCCGACCGCATCGTCAATAAATACAAGGATATGCAGGAGTGCTTTGTATTGGCAAGGGGAACGAACTATTCCATAGCCCTTGAAGGGGCGCTTAAGATTCAGGAAACCTGTTATGTGCGCGCAAAGGCCTATGCTATGTCGGACTTCTACCATGGTCCCCTGGCATTGCTTGACACAAGCATACCTGTTTTCCTCATTGCTCCCGGCGGGCTGACGGACGAAGGGAATATGGAAATGGCCGGGGTTCTTTCGGGATATGGAATTGAAACGACGGCGGTAACCAATGATGCGGGGATAAAGGGTATGGTTTCAGAAACGATATGGGTGCCCCCGGGACTGAGTGATTTCACCTCTCCTTTTGTAACGGCTGCAGCGATGCAGCTTTTCGCCTGCAAGCTTTCGCTTGCCAAGGGGTTGAATCCGGATAATCCAAGGAACATAAAAAAGGTGACGATAACAAGATGACGGATCATTATTTTACCGGGGAACCTTCCTCGGAATACATTGAAAATTTCATTGAAAAAGAAATACATGGCAGGAAATTCGGATTTCACACGAGCTCGGGCGTATTTTCAAGGAATACGGTTGATTTCGGGACTATGCTTTTGATAGAAACCGTGACCGGGGATATCCCGGCGGCCGCGACAGAGATTCTTGACATGGGTTGCGGCTACGGGCCGATAGGCATTTCGATTGCCGCTTTCAATGGCATGCGCAGGGTTAAAATGGCGGATATCAACGAACGGGCAATTGAGTTGTCAGATAAGAATATAAAGCACAACAGGATTTCAAATGCGGTTGCCGTTAAGTCGGACGGCTTCGGAAATATCACCGGGAATTTTGACGTTATTATAACCAATCCCCCGATAAGGGCCGGCAAAAAGACAGTTTATTCGATTTTTGCGGGTGCCCGCGACCATCTTTCGAAGGATGGCGTCTTTTATTGTGTGATTCAAAAGAAACAGGGTGCTGAAAGCGCGCAGAAAGAATTGCAAAGGATATTCGGCAACTGCGAAACAATAAACAGGAAGTCCGGATACAGGATATTCAAATCCACAATGAAATAACAAAGCAAAGGAGTCCGCGGTTAAAAAAATTCCCGGCGCGTCTGTCGCGGCGGGTCCTTATGCTATAATGGCTTTGGAGGATTTCGATTGAAAGTATATGCACTTGTAGGCCCGAGCGGAACAGGGAAAAGCCATAAGGCCAGCATGGTCGCCAGCGATATGGGAATATCGCATATCATCGATGACGGGCTGCTTATCAGCGGCAACAGGGTGGTTGCGGGAACAAGCGCCAAGAAGGAACAGACCAAGCTGGCTTCGGTCAGGCACGCCCTTCTTACGGACGATGAGCATAGGAAAGACATTATAAGGGCTATAAAATCAAAAAAGATAGACAGTATTCTCATTCTGGGCACCAGCGACAAGATGGTCAGGAGCATAGCGGAAAAACTCAACCTTCCCGGAATCGAAAGGACGATATACATAAACGACATTGCAGACGAGGAAGAGATAAACCTTGCCTTGTCAAACAGGAAGGACAAGGGAAAGCATGTAATTCCCGTACCTACGTTTGAAATCAAGAAGGATTTCGGAGGCTACCTTCTCGACCCGCTTTATGTCTTTAGGAAAAAGGGCAGGAACAAGTACATATCCGAAGGTTCCAAGACAATAGTAAGGCCGACGTTCAGTTACCTTGGAAGCTATACCATATCAAACAACACTCTTTTTCAAATAGCAAGGTACACAGCTGCAAAAGTGGAGGGACTTGAAGCTATTACCAGGTTCAGGGTCATAAACAGCGACGGGGGCATCAGCATAGAGATGTCGGTCGTTGTGAACTATTATTTTACAATTATCAACACATTGAGGGAAGTCCAGAAAAATGTGGCCGATATGCTTGAAAAGCTTACGGCGCTGCATCTTGTAAGCCTTGACATTACCGCAAGGCACATAGTCATTGATGGGGAAACCTATCCGTAGGATTTCTATTTCAGGTCGTTGTATGACACGAATTTTTCAATCGCCCTTGGAACGGCATCCTTGGAATTTTTCCAGGAGGCATCCTTGTTCCTGTAATCGAACTTTTGCGCGAACCATTGGATTTCATCGAGTATGCGGGCGAGGTTGGAGGCCATTGTTTCATTCATTTCCATTACGAAAGAGGCGCGCTGGACGGGAGAAAGATATTTTTTTGCCGACTCAAGCAGCAGCTTGTAATGAGGGAGGCAGAAACCCTTTCCGTTCATGACCTTTGCCCGGAAGTCGGCGTCCCTGAAATACATCCATAGAATCACATCCGCATATCTGTCCATGATGCGTTCGATCCGGCTGCAAACATCGCATCTTCCGGCCAGTGAACGGTGGAATTCTATCGCCGAGTCTATGAATTTTGTTCCCGGGGTCGAAGACCCGGATACTCTTCCGGCGAGGTTCTTCATTGAACCCATCTTCAGGTCGCGTTCAAGACCGCCTTTGTTTTTTGCCGCGATTTTTTCAAATTCAGCCATCTGGTGCTGCATGTGGGTTTCTATGATAAGAGCCACGCCCAGCACATTCTCCCTCTTATTGTAAAGCATGGAGAAATGCCTCCGGCAGAAACCGTTTTTATTAGTGGAAATCCTGTTTTGTTCTTCCATCAGGGCGGGACTGAGCATGAAGCTTATGGAATCGTTTTCAAGTTTCCTTTCAAGCTCGCACAACGGGCATTCGCAATCAATCGAAAAAGCGTCGTTTACGGGAATGGTATAGATCTGTTCTTTCATAAAATCCCCCCGGTTTGTAGTATTATAATTATAGCACAGCGGGAGGGAACGAATGGAGCTTGCAATCGGCAAAATTGAAAACGGAATTGAAATAAGCGGACTCGTGGATTTTGACCTGCAGTCGATCCTGGAGTGCGGGCAATGTTTCCGGTGGACCAAAAACAGCCATAATGACTATACCGGAATAGTGGCGGAAAGGATTGCAAGGGCGGTGCAAATGGAAAACACCCTGCGCCTGTACAATTGCGACCGCCATGATTTTGAGATTTTCTGGCATAATTATTTTGACATGGGGACTGACTACGGGCAAATCAAGAAAAAACTTACTTGCGACGACCCGGTCATGAAAAAAGCCGCTGACTATGCGCCCGGAATCAGAATTCTCAGACAGCCCCTTTTCGAAACCCTTGTATCCTTCATTATATCCGCTAACAACAGCATCCCGAACATCATCAGGGTTATATCGGCGCTTTCCTTGATGTATGGGAATAAGATAATCTTCGACGGGCGGGAGTATGGCTCGTTTCCGGAGCCCTCCGTTCTTGCATCCCGGGAAATATGCGACATCAGGCTGAGCAAGGCGGGATACCGCTGCGACTATATTAAAAAAACGGCGGCCATGTTCGAGTCGAATCCGATAACTACGGAAGAGCTTTCAAGGCTTGACATAAACGATGCCAGGAAACTGCTCATGGAATTCCCGGGCGTCGGGGCGAAGGTCGCTGATTGTGTGATTTTGTTTACAGGTGCACACACAGAGGCATTTCCTGTTGATGTCTGGGTCAGGAAAGTCATGCAGGATCTGTATATAGGGAAGGAAACGCCCATGGGGGAAATCGGGGCTTATGCACAAAATAAGTTCGGGAATCTGGCGGGATACGCCCAGCAATATCTTTTCCACTACATCCGGAATTCAAATAAAAGGCAGGGCCATATTTTAGCTGCAAAATAAAGGCGAAACGGAACAAGCGGGGGCCAACGAACGGCAAAAGCCGCGCGAGGTTGAAATTTATTCATTACAGGAATATAATTGACATGAACTTAATAGAGTATCAGATTCCTGAAATGTGCGGCATGCCCTGCATTTTGAACCTACATTAGACATATGGGAGTCCGCCGGTCCGGAACCGTAGTTCAGGCCTTTCACAAAATCCGTCGCCTGCCACCAGGCAGGCGCAACGGCTGAGGAAGAATGAAAATTCCGGCAGGGCACCCACCTAGCAACAGCTAGGAGTCAAAAACGGGGAACCGGCATTTCGGGAATTATATATACGCGCGGCTTCGGGCGTGTTTTTTTATTGTTGGGTAACATTCGGGAAATATATCTGCCGGCATCAGGTTGTAAGCGGCGTTTGTTTACAATATAATGAGTCCATGGATGCTTCGCATCAAAGCCGGTCGTATTATCACTGCGGAGGGTCCAAATTAAGAAGCCTCCGGAACCAACCGCTTGCGATTGGCGCCGGCGCACAGGAGCAAGGGAAGTTTTATGAAGATTCTGGTGACGGATGGAATATCCGGGACGGCCGCGGACCAGCTCAGGGAGCTGGGACATGAGGTCGTCGAAAAATACATGGACATTGAAGAACTGAAGGAAGCGGTAAAGGGGTTTGACGCCATAATAATCAGGAGCGCAACGAAAATCCGCAGGGAGACAATTGATTCCGCCGCAGAAACGGGAAGGCTAAGGCTTGCGATAAGGGCCGGGGTGGGAACCGACAACATAGACGCGGAATATGCGGAGGAAAAGGGAATCGCTGTCAGGAATACTCCTAGGGCCAGCAGCGATGCGGTCGCGGAACTCGCCATAGCCCACATGCTCTGCGCTGCCAGGTTCATAGGTGCGGCCAATGCAACGATGAGGGCCGGAAAGTGGAACAAGAACAGCTATATGGGAACCGAGCTTTCCGGAAAAAGGCTGGGGTTGATCGGATTCGGAAGAATTGCCCGTGAAACCGCAAGAAAGGCCAGGGCCCTGGGCATGAAGATATATTATAGCAACAGAGCCGGGGACAAGAATTATTCGGACTATAAATGGCTTCCCATGGAGGATTTGCTTAGGAAAGTGGATTTTGTCTCGGTGCACACTCCCTTCGACAAAGAACGGGGCGCCCTTATAGGCGAAAAGGAAATAGGCATGATGAAGGATGGGGTTTACATTGTCAACACGGCCAGGGGCGGGGTCGTCGATGAAAAGGCGCTTCTGGACGCCCTGAACTCGGGAAAAGTCGCAGGAGCCGGGATCGATGTATTTGAGGAAGAACCCACTGCAAACATGGAATTGATAAACCATGAAAGAGTGAGCGCGACCCCGCACATCGGTGCTTCGACCAGGGAGGCCCAGTCAAGGATAGGAATAGAGATTGTAAATATAATTAAAAACTGGGAGGGAAAAGATGAACAGGGTTTATAATTTTTCAGCCGGGCCGTCGGTGATGCCGGAGAGCGTCCTGGAAAAGGCGCGGGATGAAATGCTTGATTACGGCGGCAGCGGAATGTCCGTCATGGAGATGAGCCACAGGTCGGCGGTGTATCAGGACATTATAAACAGGGCGGAAGCCTCGTTGCGCGAGATAATGGGCATACCGGACAACTACAAAGTGCTGTTCCTGCAAGGAGGAGCCAGCCTGCAGTTCGCAATGGTCCCGATGAACCTGATGAAAAACGGGAAATGCGATATAGTTCATACAGGAGCGTGGACCAAAAGGGCTATCGCCGAGGCAAAAAAATTCGGCGAGGTGAATGTGGTTGCGTCTAGCGAGGACGAGAACTTCTGCTACATACCTAAGCTTGACAAAACAAAGTTTTCAAAAGATGCGGATTACTTTTATATAACGACGAACAACACGATATACGGAACAAGATATACGGAACTTCCCGATACCGGCGACGTAACGCTCGTCGCCGACATGTCGTCCAACATTCTCTCGGAAGTCTATGATGTCGGTAAATTCGGTCTTATATTCGCGGGTGCCCAGAAAAACATGGGGTCGGCCGGCGTGACGGTTGTTATCATAAGGGAAGACCTGATAGGCGGCGCAGGGAAAAATGTCCCCACGATGCTTGATTATAAAACACATGCAGACGAAGGTTCAATGTACAATACCCCGCCGACATTCGGAGTATATATATGCGGCCTGGTGTATGACTGGGTGAAATCGCAGGGCGGGGTCGCTGGGATACAGAAAATGAATGAGGAAAAGGCGGGAATGCTTTATAACTACCTTGATTCCTCCAAGTTGTTCCACGGTACGGTGCGCAGCGAGGACAGGTCTTTGATGAATATACCTTTCATAACAGGAAACGAGGACATCGACGCCGCTTTCATAAAGGAAGCAAAGAGCAGGGGAATCGTAAACATCAAGGGCCATCGCTCTGTCGGCGGAATGAGGGCGAGCATATATAACGCCATGCCGCCGGAAGGCGTCAGGGCTCTGGTTGACTGTATGAAGGATTTTGAATCCGGAAAAGTAAAATAGGGAGGTGCCCTTATGTTGGGAATAATCGGCATAGTGCTTGGATGCATTCTCCTGGCCCTGGCATTGTATGTTGTCGCGACATACAACGTTTTGATCAGGATGAAGAACAGGATTGAGGAAGCGCTGGCGACGATGGAGGCTTACCTGAAGAAAAGGTATGACCTCATACCGAATTTGGTGGAAACCGTCAAGGGCTATGCCAGGCATGAGAAGCAGACCTTTTCGGATGTGATAGAGGCCAGGAACAAAGTCATGTCAGCCGTGGGATTCGAAGAGATGTCCCGGTCGGAAAACACCCTGAAGGGAACATTGAAGTCTCTTTTCGCCTTAGCGGAGAACTATCCGCAGCTTAAGGCCGACCAAAGCTTCCTGAATCTGCAGGAAGAGTTGTCCAGGGTCGAGAACGATATACTTCAGTCCCGCAAATACTACAACGGCGTAGTGAAAAGCTTCAACACAAGGACCGAGACTTTCCCAAGCTCCATGGTCGCATCGGCTTTTGGAATGGGGAAGAGGGAGTATTACAGGGTAGAGGCCGAGGAACAAAAAAATATAAAAGTAAGTTTCTAGACATGAAGAGATTATTTGCTGTTTTCATCGTACTGGCTGTAATCCTGCTTCCGGCGGGCATTGTATTTGCTGCAACGCCGGGATACAGCATAGCCGCCTATGATGTCGGGATCAAGGTCTCTTCGGAAAATACATATGAAACAAAAGAAACAATCACGGCTGATTTTGAGATTCCGAAGCACGGCATATACAGAAGCATACCGATGAGGTATGAGGGACAGAAGACAGGCATATCAAACATATATGTAAGCGAACAATATACACAAAGCAAAAGCAACGGGGAGCTTATTCTCAAAATAGGGGATCCGGATATAACCCTGACAGGTCTGAAAAAGTATGTCATAGCATATGAATTCGACATGGGAGGGGATCAAAATGACGGCTTCGACCTTTTCTATTTCAATATAATCGGCACCGGCTGGGACACTTTCATTGAAAATGTTAAATTCGAGATTGAACTGCCGGTTGCCGTTTCAACCGAGGATGTTTCGTTCTACACCGGGGCGGCAGGGAACTCCTATCAAGCCACGGTGCACCATGTGATTGAAGGGACGCGCATTACGGGTTTTGTTCCCATTCTCGGGCCGAATGAAGGCCTGACTGTCCGGATCGTGCTGCCAGAGGACACATTCGCAGTAAAAAGCATGAAAGGAAAACCGGTTCTGTTTTCGTCGGCCTCATGGATAATATGTCTTCTCCTTATGCTGTTCGCATGGCATATCTGGAATTCAAAGGGAAGGGATCCCGCCCTTTATCCATCGGTCCAATTTGAGCCCCCGGAAAACATGACTCCCGCGGAAGCCGGATATGTGATTGACGGAATAATCGACAACAAGGATATAACTTCCCTGATTTTCCACTGGGCTGAAAAGGGGTTCATTGATATCAGCGAATCAGGTAAAAATGAGTTTCTTTTCGTCAGAAAAAAGGAACCGGAAACATCAAATGATTATGAGACTTTCATGTTCCACAGGCTTTTTGAATATGGCAGGGACGGCTGGGTTTCGACCAATGACCTTAAGCAGGAATTTTATGAGGATATTCCCCTGGTCAAGGCGCAGATCATGGAAAAGTATGAGGGCGGCAGGAGCTTGTTTACCAAGGAGTCAAAAATATGGTCGCGGATTGTATTTTTACTTTCGGCTTTGCCGCTGTTTCTATTGACTTTAACGCTTATGGAAGGCCTGCCTCCGCCTGAGCTCTTTTTTTCAACCGCATTTACGGCTGTTGTTATGCTTGTCGTCGGAGGGGTCATGGTGCATGCCATGAAGAAATGGAATATCTATACCAGGCTAGCCAGGATTTCCAGGATCGTTATGTTCGCCATAATGACGGCTGTCTTTTTCGCGGTTTGCTTTGTATTCGCCTTTACAATCGAAGAGGCATTTTCACCGTTCTATCATTCAATGGCATTCATAGTCGCGGAAGCATTGAGAACCGCCCTGGCAACTTTCACATTGCTTGCCTTCTCGGCGGCGATAATCAAAAGAACGGAATTCGGGCATGGCCTGCTTGAACATTTGCTGGGGCTTAGGAATTTCATCAAGGAAGCCGAAATGGATAAACTAAAGCAAATGATAGATAAAGATCCGGAATATTTCTACAGCATTTTGCCATATGCAATAGTTCTCGGCCTGGAAAACAGCTGGGCCCGGAAGTTCGAAGGAATAACAATGCCTCCGC
>JAFGQE010000159.1 GCA_016935835.1 Clostridia bacterium
AGGCAACCGACAGCATGACAAGGGCCGAGCTGCTTCCAAAAGACAGGTATAATCTTCCCGACAATGAAAGAAGGCGCCTTGTGCTTCACTTTTCCAAAAATTGCTTCGACTGGTGCTTCGCCGGAATAGTGGCGGAGGGCAGGACTGAAAGGATGTCAAGGAGTTACGCTGCGATGGAAATCGACGGCGATGACCTTTACATAGTATCAAGGTCGGGCGATGAGAATGCAAAGAGCGCGCACGATGGAAATTTCATATCATTCCATAAAATCAAACAATTCAGAAATCTAGTATATTGAGGCTGCTATGAAGATTGACAAAAGTATTGAACCGGCATCACGAAAGAAGATAAACAAGGGAATATTTCCCACAATGGTAACTCCTTTCAACGATAAAAAAGAGATTGATTACCGGACATTGTCGGATTTCATTGAAAAATTCGACAACGACGGGGCGGTCGGGCTTTTTGCAGTGTGTCAGTCGAGCGAAATGTTCGCGCTGAGCCTTGAGGAGCAGACTGCCCTGGCTGCATTTGTAAAAAAAGAAAGCAGGCTTCAGGTAGTGGCGTCGGGGCATACCCAGACAGATCCCGTGGAACAGCTTGAAGCCATGAAAAGAATGGCCGGCACAGGCGTAGACGCGGTTGTGCTGATCAGCAATGCGTTCGCAGGGAGCAAGGAGACGGACGATGCGATGCTGAGGAGCCTTGACAGGTTTTTGGAGGGATTTCATGAGGATGTCCCCCTTGGAATTTACGAATGCCCTTATCCGTACAAACGCCTTCTTTCGGAGAAGGTTTTAAAGCACATCATTGACACGGAAAGATTCTTTTTTCTCAAGGATACATCTTGCGACATCGAGATTATAGGCAGAAGGCTGGATATCACAAGAAACTCGGATTTCGGCCTTTACAATGCCAATGCGGAAACGCTTGCAAAGAGTATGATGGCAGGTGGATCCGGCTACAGCGGGATCCATGCGAATATTTCGGTTAAGCTTCTAAGGCGGGTGATGGAAAACCCAAAACCCGCTGACGTGCTGTCCATGAAGGCGCACGAATTGCTAATGGAGCTTTCGGCATATCTGGGCGGGGCCCATTATCCAGTGTCTGCAAAGGCAATGCTGGTGGATATGCATATTTTCAAGGGAATCGAAACGCGCATTAAGAGCAAGGATTGCTTAACTATAGAAAACAAGGCGCGTGGAAAGGAAATACTTGAAAAAGTTTTGGAGTTTGAAGATGAATTCGATAATGAATGCAAGATGCGAGGGTAGTCCCTCTCCTTGCGGGATAGACAATCCAAATCCTGTATTCTCATGGTGTATTTCAGCTGACGATAAGAATTTCAGTCAAAAAACATACAGGGTCAAGGTAAGGAAGGGCAGCCAAATCGTATGGGACAGCGGGGTATGCGAATCCCGGTGCACATACGGCATACGGTACGAGGGCCTGCCGCTTGAAAATTTATGCAGATATGAATGGGAGGCTGAAAGCGTT
Organism: Clostridia bacterium; assembly: GCA_016935835.1. GTDB lineage: Bacteria > Bacillota > Clostridia > DUPQ01 > DUPQ01 > JAFGQE01. The sequence continues at coordinate 1,499 of JAFGQE010000159.1, forward strand.
TTTGCAAACGGTGATTCGATGCAGTCCGGCACCGTATCATTCGTAACCGGCATCATGGACCATTCATTGGTCAGGGCAAAATGGATAGAACATCCGTCGGGGCATGACAACCCGGTGTTTTACGGCGATTTCGAAGCCGTGGGCGGCCTTCTGTCAGCTTATATAGCTATTTCGGGCCTTGGATATTATGAATTGAAAATAAACGGCAAAAAGGCGCATGATTCCATGAATGTGCCGGGCTGGACGGATTACGGGCCGCGGGACCTTGGCAATCTGTTATATCCCTATGAAGACAGTTCAATGAAAAGAGTACTGTATAATGTGCATGACATTACGGGCTTCATCACGGAAGGTTCAAACCGTTATGAGGTTATGCTTGGCAATGGATTCTTCAATCAGGCCGAAAGACAGATCGAGGGGGATATGTCCTATGGAACGCCGCGGCTTTTCATGGAAATTCATTTGAATTACATGGATGGAGGCGGCGCGGCAATATGCTCGGACGAATCGGTGTTTTGTACTGAAGGCCCTCTTGAATTCAACAATATATTTTTTGGCGAAACAAGAAATGACAATATCGGAATGATTTTTGACCAGGCTATAAAAACGTCCTTATGTAAATGGGAGCACGGCTCGATGGAAAGTGATTTCGGCCCGGGCGACAGGATTTGTGAAATCATTGATCCCGTTATGATTGCTGATAATATTTATGACGCAGGAAAGAATATTTCGGGAAGGGTCAGGATAAAGGCCTGTGCGCCAAGGGGCGCTGAATTTACGATAAGCTATTTTGACGCCTTTGATGCGGATATGAATCCGGATTACGGTCCTTCGGGAGGGGAATGGCAGATTCAGGAGAACAGATATATATTCGGGGAAAATGAAACTGTTGATTATGCCGAAACTTTTGGTTGGAGGGGATTTCGATATTTTGCCATTGAAAAGGACGGGGATGTGTCAATCCGCGATATTTCAGTTGAGTCCATTCATGAGGGATGTGCAAGGACAGGTTTCTTCAGGACCGGAAACGATAATATTAACTGGATTTATGAATCGCATATCGCTTCGCAGCTTTCAAACATGCACGGCGGGGTGCCAAGCGACTGCCCCCACAGGGAGAGGCTTGGATATACAGGGGACGGCCATATAACCGTTGATGCGGCGCTGTATTCGCTCGATTCTGTTAATTTTTATAAAAAATGGCTCAGGGATATAGTGCTTTCACAGAACACAAAAACAGGGTTCGTCCCGCATACCGTGCCGTTTTGCGGGGGCGGCGGGGGGCCGGCATGGGGCAGCGCTTGCGCGATCGTTCCATATCATCTGTACAGGCACACATTCGACAAAGGAATATACGAAGCGACTTACGGTACGATCCAGAAATGGGTAGGATATCTCGAAAAGAAAAGCGACGACTTGATAATAAATAAGGAAGAGGATGGCAGCTGGTGTCTGGGCGACTGGTGCATTCCCGTGGGCGGCTATGAGGTTGAGGAGGTGGATCTTGATAAAATATTCGCGGCCCTCGACCCGAGGCTTGTAAATACCTGTTATTTTTATCATTGCGTAAAAATTTGCATCGAGGCAGGCAATCTGCTTGCAAGGGACACCACTTATTATAAAAGGCTGGCCGAAAGAATAAAGAAGAGGTTCAACGAGGTATTCTGGGATGAGGGAAGCGCTTCATATGGAACAGGCATGCATTGTTCAAACGCCTACCCGCTTTATATGGGACTGGTTCCCGGCGAATTGTTTGACAGGGCATTCGAATCGATGCTCGGGTATATAAGGGAAAACGGGCACAGGACGGACACCGGGATATTCGCAACGCCGATGGTTTTCTCACTTCTTGCCGAAAAGGGATGCCTTGACGACCTTGACAAGCTTCTTGTCCAGGAAGAATTCCCGTCATACGGTTATATGAGAAGAAACGGAGCCACCACCCTGTGGGAAACCTGGGATGGAAATGCTTCGCGGAATCATCCCATGTTCGGAGGGATCGGAGCCTTTTTTTTCAAGTACATTGCGGGCATAAGATATATCGGCCCGGAGAACAGTGTTATAATTGAGCCATGCTTCATACATTCAACGGATTTAGCAAGCGCCTGTCATGAAAGCATTTACGGCGGGATTTGCGTCGAATGGAAACGGGCTGAAGACGGGAGCATTAAGGTCAATGTTATTTTGCCCGGAAATGTACGTGGAGTTTTCAAACAGGGCGAAAAAATAACACTCCTGGGGAACGGGCTCAACAGCCTGATGGCGGAAGATACATAATCCGCGGGAAAGAGACAAATGAAACTAACTGCAATATGCGTATTCGGACTTGAGGCCGTTCTGGCAAGGGAACTGGCCAACCTTGGGCTGGGGCCGGTTGAAACCGAGAACGGAAGGGTTTCATTCATGGGCAGCATAAGTGATGCCGCAATGTGCAATCTGTGGCTTAGGTCGGCTGAAAGGGTTTATATCGAGGCATCGGCTTTCAAGGCATATACATTTGACGATCTGTATGAGGGCGTGAAGAGCATAGACTGGAAGGAACATATGCCTTCCGACGGAAGTTTCCCGGTCAGGGCTTCCAGCATTGATTCAAAGCTATTCAGCACACGCGACTGCCAGACTATAACAAAGAAGGCCGTGGCTGACAAACTCTGTTCGCAATACGGAACCGGCTGGATGCCTGAAACAGGCAGGCAGTATGCAATCGAGGTTTTCATACATAATGACAACGCAAGGATTTGCATCGATACGACGGGAACAGGGTTGCATAAAAGGGGATACCGCAGGCTTAATGTCGAGGCGCCTCTGAAGGAAACAATCGCCGCGTCGCTTTTGATGATATCATATTGGCGGCCCGGGAGAACCATGCTTGATCCTTTCTGCGGTTCGGGAACATTTCCAATCGAAGCGGCATTGATGGAAATGAATATTCCGCCGGGCCTTGAAAGGGATTTCGCAATATCATACTGGGGTGATGATGTTTCCAAATATCTGAATGAAATGAAGCTGAAGGCGAAGGCTGATATCAGGAAACCGGGGGACAGGCATATTTACGGCAGCGACATATCGGCAAAAAATATAGAGATTGCAAAAATACATGCCGGCAACGCCGGCGTATCCGATGCCATTTTGTTTACCTGCAGCGACGTAAGGGATATTGAAAAGAATGAAGAATACGGTGTTTTGATCTGCAATCCCCCGTATGGACAAAGGCTTGAGGACAAGGGGGCCGCCAATGAAACATATGATGCCCTGTGTGTCAAAATGAAAGAGTTCGGTACCTGGTCAAAATACATACTTTCAGATTCTGCTGATTTTGAGAAAATCTGCGGGAGGAAGGCGGACAAGCGGCGGAAGGTTTACAATGGGACGATCAGCTGTACTTTCTACCAGTATTTCGGGCCCGGCTTGCCTGGAGGAAGGCTCTGAAACCTTTGATTTGCTTGACTATTTGCGTCTTGTAAGATAAAATACCAGTATAAATAAATGGAGGTAATATCATGAACAAATCGGAATTGGTAGGAGCTGTCGCCGAAAAGGCGGGTCTTTCAAAAAAAGACGCCGACAAGGCTTGCGAAGCTTTTGTTGAAGTAATGACGGAAGCGCTTGCAAAGGGCGATAAGGTTTCACTGGTTGGTTTTGGAACATTCGGTATTAAGGAAAGACCGGCAAGGGAAGGCATCAATCCATTCACACAGGAAAAGATTAAGATAGCTGCATCGAAAGCGCCGTTTTTCAAAGCCGGCAAGGCATTGAAGGAGACTGTGAACAAATAGTTGTCCGGGGGCCTGATTCAGGCCCCCTTTTTAATTTAATGAGAATCATAGATACCATTGAAATTCAAATGGCTATAGAAGATATGTGCCTTGAGGCATCGTGTGACATTCCAAAGGAAATAATACGGTGTTATAGTGATGCAATCGGTACGGAAAGAAATCCTTTGGGCAGGGACGTTCTCGGGCAGCTCGTAAAAAATGCGGAAATAGCGCACCAGCGGAGAATACCGTCATGCCAGGATACAGGGATGGCCGTTGTCTTTCTTGAAATAGGCGCTGAGATTTTTTTCCGGGGAAAAGCAATGGAAGAGGCGGTGAACGACGGCATCAGGTCGGGCTATGAGAAAGGATTTTTACGCAAATCAATCGTAAAGCATCCGCTTGACAGGATAAATACAGGTGATAACACCCCGGCGGTCATACATTATGATTTTACAAAAGGCAACAAACTTCGGATTGTGCTGATGCCCAAGGGATTCGGAAGCGAGAATATGAGCGCACTGGCGATGCTTGAACCGGCCGACGGCATTGACGGTGTTGTTCGATTCATAGTCGATGCCGTGGAGAAGGCGGGACCAAACCCGTGTCCACCGGTTTTCGTTGGAGTCGGATTGGGCGGCACCGCTGATAAGGCAATGCTGATGGCAAAGAAAGCACTTCTGAGGCAGCCCGGGACAAGAAGCACCATAGAGATTGACGCTTTGCTTGAGGAACGACTGCTTAATGAAATAAACATGACCGGCATAGGCCCGGCAGGACTCGGAGGGAGCACCACCGCATTCGATGTATTCGTTGAATCCTACCCGACGCATATAGCGGGACTGCCTGTAGCCGTAAACATATGCTGTCATGCGCTGAGATACAAGGAGAGGATTCTATGAACGAAAAAAAAATAGATTTCCCATGCGAAAGGCAAGTGATAGTAAGCCTGAGGGCCGGTGAAAAAGTCTTGATAACCGGCTTTCTGTTTATTGCGAGGGATGCCGCCCACAAGAGGATGACCGACGATTATTATAAGGAAGGTAAATTCCCTTTCGACATTAAGGGCCAGGGAATCTATTACGCCGGTCCTGCCCCGGCAAGACCGGGTGCGGTTATAGGGCCCGCCGGACCGACCACCAGCAAAAGAATGGACAAATATACCCCTTTTCTACTTGAAAAAGGCCTTCTTCTGATGATAGGAAAAGGAAACCGCAGCATTAAAGTAAGAGAATCAATCGTTGCCTGCGGCTGCGCGTACCTTGCGGCGGCGGGCGGCGCTGCGGCCTTGATTTCAGAAACGATAAAGTCCCAGGAAATCGTAGCATACGAAGACCTTGGCCCGGAGGCTATAAGGAAAATATATGTTGAAGAATTCCCGGCAATTGTTATAATAGACAGCGATGGAAACAACCTGTATGAAATAGGCAGGGAAAAATACAAAACAACGGGAGACGGGGAATGACAGGAAAAATACAGATGAAAACGCCATTGGTCGAGATGGACGGAGATGAGATGACCCGTGTAATCTGGAAGATGATAAAAGATAAGCTTATTATACCTTTCATAGATTTGAAAACTGAATATTATGACCTCGGGCTGGAAAAGAGGGATGAAACCGACGACTCTATAACAAGGGAAGCGGCGTTTGCAATCAAAAAGTACGGGGTCGGGGTGAAATGTGCGACAATCACGCCCAACAGCCAGCGCGTAAGCGAATATAATTTAAAGCAAATGTGGAAAAGCCCCAATGGAACGATACGTTCGATTCTGGACGGCACAGTTTTCCGGGAACCCATACTTGTAAAAAACATAAAGCCATATGTAAGGACATGGGAAGAGCCGATAATAATAGCAAGGCATGCCTATGGGGACGTATACTCGGCGGTTGAAATCCAGGCCGACGAACCCGGGACCGCGGTAATGACCTTTACCGGCGCGAGCGGAAGGAAAATCGAAAAAAAGATCATCGATTTTGATGGCGGCGGCGTTCTCCAGGCGATGCACAACACGGATAGCTCCATAGAAAGCTTTGCGCATTCATGTTTTCGATATGCACTGGAAAAGAAAAAAGACCTGTGGTTCGCGACGAAGGATACGATATCAAAGACCTATGACCACAGGTTCAAGGATATATTCATGGAGATATGGGAAAAGGAGTATATGATTCCATTCAAAGAAGCGAAAATTGAATTTTTCTATACGCTGATAGACGATGTCGTGGCAAGGGTAATCAGCGGAAGGGGCGGAATGATCTGGGCATGCAAGAATTACGACGGTGATGTTATGTCGGACCTTGTAGCACGTGCTTTCGGCAGCCTTGCAATGATGACCAGCGTACTTGTATCGCCCGATGGGCATTATGAATATGAGGCTGCCCATGGTACGGTCACCAGGCATTATTACAAGCATCTGAAAGGTGAAAAGACTTCCACCAATGCAATGGCGACCATTTTCGCCTGGACGGGTGCGCTTAAAAAAAGGGGAGAAATCGACGGGATTCATGAACTTGTAGATTTCGCGGAAACATTGGAGAAATGCAGCATCGGCACAATCGAGGACGGCATCATGACCGGGGATCTGGCTTCATTGTGCGAAGAAGAAGGAACGAGGACTGTTTTTGCGGAGGAATTCCTGGATGAAATTTCCATTCGTGTTAAAAATCAACTAAAAGGGTTGTAGAGCATGGTTGCAGGGTATATTTATATAAATTACATACGGAGGTTTTGACATGGCAAAGATAACAAAGGATATGATAATTCTGGATGTTCTGAAGATGGATCCGGATTGCGCGCGGATATTCTTCAAGAACGGACTTCATTGCATAGGCTGTCCCTCGGCATCCGGCGAAAGCATCGAGGAAGCTTCAATCGTTCATGGGCTTGATCCGATGAAACTCATCAAAGAGTTGAACGAATACTTTGAATCCTGAACGGCTGATTCATGGAATCATTTAAATCAGTAAGCCTGGAAAAGTGCACTGACTATGATGAAGAAAAGGTATATGAAGCGCTTTCCGCCTCAATTTCAAGACTGGGCGGAATCAGCCGTTTCATAAAGCCCGGGATGAGGGTCGCCCTCAAGCCCAATTTGTTGCTTCCACAGAATCCCGCCAGCTGTGCCACGACACATCCCGCGGTTGTCGCTGCGGCCGGCAGGCTTGTCCTTGAGGCCGGCGGGGAACCCGTGGTGGTGGAAAGCCCGGGCGGTCTTTACAACAAAGTGGTCCTGAAGACCTTGTATAAATTATGCGGGATTGCGGATGCATGCGAGAAGCACGGGATATCCCTGAATTACGATACGACGGTAACAAGGGTTACCGCGGACTGCCTGGGAAGGACAAGAAGCTTCAATGTGCTCAAGCCTTTGGTCGAGGCTGATTTTATTATAAATATAAGCAAGATGAAGACGCATGGGATGATGGTCTTCACTGGCGCCGTCAAGAACATGTTCGGTTCCATAGCGGGCGCGGAAAAGGCATCCTATCATATGAATATGCCTGATTACCGGGCTTTTGCGACAAACCTTATAGATATATGTGAAACAGTGGCGCCGGGACTTTCAATTATGGATGCCATCATGGCAATGGAGGGCAATGGTCCTTCAGCCGGCACGCCGAGGAAAATAGGCGCATTGCTGGTGTCGGAAAGCCCTTATGCGCTTGATAAGGCTGCACACGATATAATCAACCTTGACACGGATGATTCGTATGTACTTGCCGAAGCACTCGAAAGAGGAATAAATCTTAAATATGAAGCCCTTGGATACCCTGTCAGCGAGTTTTTCTGCGGCGACTTTGTTATTCCCTTTAGAATTTCGTCAGGCAAAATAAAACATAACCTGTTAAACAGCAGATTTTTAACCAGATATAAATCGAAGCCTGTCGTAAACAACGGAATTTGCGTGGGATGCGGGATTTGCAGGGACAATTGTCCTGCGCAGGTCATCAGGATGGTTGACGGCAGGCCGCATTTTGATTATACGGGATGCATACGATGCTATTGCTGCCAGGAATTGTGTCCGGAACATGCGATCGGAATTCAAGACCCATTGTTGATCAAGCTGCTGTCGCGGAAGGGGACAGGAAAATGAATGTTGTCCTGATTGAACCTGAAATTCCGCAGAATACCGGAAACATAGCGCGTACTTGCGCGGCTTCATCCTCGGTTCTTCATTTGGTTGGGCCTCTTGGCTTTTCAACTGATGACAGGTATCTGAAGCGGGCGGGCCTTGATTACTGGAATCAGGTCGATATCAGATATTATGACTCTTTTGAAGAAGTCCTCGCGTCAAATCCGGCCTCGGAATTCTATTTTGCAACAACAAAGGCGGGCAGGAGTTATGATGAGATTGCATATGGAAATGATGATTTCATCGTTTTTGGCAAGGAAACAAAAGGATTGGATGAAATGATTCTAAAATCCAATGCCGGCAGATGCATCAGGATACCTATGGCGGAACAGGCCAGGTCCCTTAATCTGTCGAATTCCGTTGCTGTTATAATTTATGAAGCATTGAGACAGAATGGTTTCAAAGCCTTGAAAAAAGAAGGGAGCCCTGGATATGGCGGAAAGAATAATTGAGGAATTCCTGAATCTGGTGGTCATTGACAATGAGAGCCTCAAGGAAAGGCAGATGGCTGATTATATCAAGCAAAGGCTTGAATCAATGGGTTACGCGCCATATGAGGATGATGCGGGCGCGAAGGCGGGCGGAGATGCCGGAAACATAATATGCAAGATACAGGGGAATCCCGGACTTCCGTCGGTAATGTTCCTTGCGCACATGGATTCCGTATATCCTTGCACCGGAAAGGTGCCTGTGGTCAAGGGGGATTTCATTGAAAGCTCGGGAAATACCGTCCTTGGATCCGACGACCTTTCAGGTGTAGCGGCAATGCTGAATCTCGCGGAAAACCTGCTCAACAAAGACCGGTTGAAAGGGCATGTCTGGCTTGTATTTACAATTGCCGAGGAAATCGGCCTGCTAGGTGCCAGAAATCTTGATTTGAGCAGTATAACAGCAGATTTTGCATATGTACTGGATTCCGGCGGGGACATTGGCAGGGCCACGGTAAGCTCTCCCTCGCACAATACCTTTACCGCCGTAATAACGGGAAAGGCGGCGCATGCCGGCATGGAGCCTGAAAAGGGTATAAGCGCAATAGTAGCGGCATCAAAGGCCATAGCGGACATGAGGCTCGGGAGGATTGATGAGGAAACAACTTCCAACATAGGAATCATAGAAGGGGGAAGGGCTCTCAATATAGTTTGCGACAGGGCGGTGGTCAAGGGCGAGGTCAGGAGCCGTGATATCGGGAAACTTGAGGAGCTTTCAAATGAGATAGCCGATAAGTTCAAAAAGCACGCAGATGCAATCGGAGCCGAGGCAACCGTGCAAATGACCAGGGAATACAATTCATTCAGGGTCGGGGAAGAAGAGGAAATGCTTGTCAGGTTCATCAGGGCGCTTGAAAGGCTGGGTATTCCATATGTGGAGGAGCACAGCGGCGGTGGAAGCGACACCAATATAATTTACCACAAGGGAATAAAGGCGCTTACCATAAGCACAGGGATGGACAGGGTGCATATGAAAACAGAAAGAATATCAATCGAAAACCTATTGAACCTTGAAAAACTGATGATTGAATTGGTTTAGTATGAGCAAATAACATTGATAAATATTTAACGATTATTTTGCATATCATATTGAAAATATGCAGAAACTAATATAAAATAGCTATGATTTTATAAGTAATGATTAGGAGGGTCTAAAATGGCTGTAAAAATTGGAATCAACGGATTTGGCAGGATAGGACGTCTTGTATTCAGGGCCGCCGCCTCAAACCCGGATGTAACTGTAGTGGGAATAAACGATCCTTTCATGGATCCGGAATATATGGTTTATATGACCAAGTATGACACCATTCACGGCAGGTTTCAAGGCGATATCAAGGCGGAGGACGGGATGCTTATAGTGAACGGTGAAAAGGTGGCGGTATACACAAGCATGAACCCGGCTGAAATACCCTGGGGGGAATGCGGGGCGGATTATATAGTTGAATCCACGGGCGTTTTTCTGACAACTGAGAAAGCATCGGCGCATTTGCAGGGCGGGGCGAAGAAGGTAATAATAAGCGCACCTGCAAAAGACAAGACAACCCCTATGTTCGTAATGGGTGTTAACAATGAAAAATATACAAAGGACATGGATGTTGTTTCCAACGCATCCTGTACCACAAACTGCCTGGCTCCGATTGCGAAGGTGCTCAACGACAATTTCGGTATTGTCGAGGGACTTATGACGACGATTCATTCCTATACATCGACGCAAAAGCCTGTGGACGGACCTTCAAAGAAGGACTGGCGGGGCGGCAGGGCATGCGCAGCCAACATCATACCTTCTTCAACGGGCGCGGCCATAGCCGTCGGTGCTGTAATCCCGGAACTCAACGGAAAACTTACGGGAATGTCCTTCAGGATACCGACACCCAATGTTTCCGTGGTAGACCTTACATGCAGGCTTGAAAAAGGTGCGAGCATGGATGAAATAAAGGCGGCGATGAAGAAAGCCAGCGAGAATGAACTTGCGGGAATACTCGGATACACCGAGGAGGATGTTGTGTCAAGCGATTTCATCACTGACCCAAGGTCATCTATTTTTGATGCAAAGGCGGGGATATCGCTGAACGATAATTTTGTAAAAGTCGTATCATGGTACGACAACGAGTGGGGATACTCCAACAAGGTTGTGGATCTCATCAGCTACATGGCCAAGGTGGATGCCCGATAAATTCACAAAAAAAGGCCCGGCGACGGGCCTTTTTAAAAGTTCCCCGGCATTCCGGGACCATGCCTTCTGATGATGGTTCCGGGACCTATGGGGCAAAGCCATAAAGGCATTAACAAGGGAACCCTTGATAATGCGCAATGTATAATAAATTCAGACGAGGTGGTATTGCATATGTCAGGTTATAACAAATTGAGCATCGCGGATATTGATGTAAATGGGAAAAGGGTAATCGCCAGGATGGACTTCAACGTACCACTTTCACCGGAAGGAAAGATAACGGATGACAAGAGGATAAGGGGTGCGCTGCCCACGATAAAATATCTTGTCGAGAACGGGGCAAGGACAATTCTGGTTTCGCACCTGGGAAGGCCCAAGTCAGGTTTTGACCCGGAATTCAGCCTGAAGCCTGTTGCCGAGAGATTGTCGAAGCTGCTGGACATGAAGATAATAATGGCTGCCGACGTAATAGGGGATGATGCTTTTAAAAAAGCCGCCTCACTGAAGGACGGGCAGGTCATGATGCTTGAAAACGTCAGATATCACAAGGAAGAGGAAAAGAACGACCCCGGATTTGCCAAAAAACTGGCATCCATGGCGGACATATTTGTAAATGATGCCTTTGGCACGGCTCACAGGGCGCACGCCTCGACCGCCGGACTTGCCGATTATCTCCCCGCCGTCTGCGGATTCCTGATTCAAAAGGAAATCAGCATAATGGGCAAGGCTTTGAAAAATCCCGAGAAGCCTTTTGTGGCTATCCTGGGCGGAGCCAAGGTTTCCGACAAGATCGGGGTAATTGAAAACCTGATAGACAAGGTCGATACCCTTATTATAGGCGGAGGCATGGCATATACGTTCCTAAAAGCCAAGGGATATAAAATCGGAAGTTCGTTATGCGAGGAGGACAAGATTCCCCTTGCGCTTGAGATTATGAAAAAGGCGGAGAAAAAGGGAGTTGAGATAATGCTTCCGATCGGCAGCATTGTCATCAAGGAATTCAAGAATGACACCGAGTATAAATATGTGCCTTCCGACGCGATGCCCGACGGCTGGATGGGAGTTGACATCGGTTCCCTGACCATAGAAAAATACTCCAAGGCAATCAAAAAGGCAAAGACGATTATATGGAACGGACCAATGGGAGTCTTTGAGTTCGAGAATTTTGCAACGGGAACACGAGAAATCGCAAAAGCCGTTTCTGAAGCTGATGCGGTTTCAATCATCGGCGGCGGCGACAGCGCTGCGGCGATAGAACTGCTTGGTTATGCGGACAAGGTCACCCATATATCCACAGGCGGAGGGGCGGCCCTTGAATTCCTTGAAGGCAAGACATTGCCGGGCATAGATGTCCTTCTTGACAAGTATCCCAAAAAGAAAGTCATAGCCGGCAATTGGAAAATGAACAAGACGCCTTCGGAGACAGCGAAATATATCAAGGACCTGGCTCCAATGGTCAGGACGTCGGATGATATAGTGATATGTGCGGTTCCTTATGTCTGTCTGAATTCAGCGCTTGAAGCAGCCATTGGAACCAATATTGAAATTGCGGCGCAGAACATGCACTGGGAGGAAAACGGTGCTTTCACAGGCGAAATTTCGGCTCCGATGCTGGTTGACATGGGCATCAGATATGTAATAATCGGACATTCGGAAAGAAGGGAATTCTTTGCTGAAAGCAACTGCACCGTAAACCAGAAGGTCCAGGCCGCCTTCAAGTATGGCATGATACCGATAATCTGCGTAGGAGAGACGCTTGATCAAAGGGAACTGGGAGTTACCTGCGACAGAATCAGGTACCAGGTCAAGATAGCGTTGAACGGGGTTGTCGAGGAACAGGTTAAAAAGGCGGTCATCGCCTATGAACCCATATGGGCGATCGGAACCGGGAAAACAGCGACAAGCGGGCAGGCGGATGAAGTCTGCAGGATAATCAGGGAAACCATTGCCGAGCTTTATTCAAAGGAAGCCGCCAGGGAGATAACGATCCAATACGGCGGCAGCGTAAAACCTTCCAATGCAGCCGAACTGTTCAATATGCCCGACATAGACGGCGGGCTTGTCGGAGGGGCGAGCCTTTCCGTGAAGGATTTTGCAGCGATCGTAAATTACGACGCATGATGGAGAATGATATGTTGAAGAAAACCACGGCCCTCCTGATACTGGATGGGTATGGGCTTAATGACAGCCCATACGGTAATGCCGTGTATCAGGCAAACACGCCAAACCTTGATCGGTATTTCAGCAAATATCCCAATTCAAGGCTTTCTGCAAGCGGCATGGATGTAGGCCTTCCGGAAGGACAGATGGGGAATTCCGAGGTAGGCCACACAAATATTGGCGCCGGCAGAATTGTCTATCAGGATCTTACGAAGATAACCAAGTCCATACTCGACGGTGATTTTTTTGAAAAAAGAGAGTTCCTTGATGCCATGGAAAACTGCAGGAAGCATGGTTCGGCTCTTCATCTTATGGGTTTGCTTTCTGACGGCGGTGTTCACAGCCATATAACACACTTGTACGCCTTGCTTGACCTGGCAAAAAAAGAAGGCATGGACAAAGTCTATATACATTGTTTTTTCGATGGAAGGGATGTTCCGCCGGACAGTGCGCTTGGTTTCATAAGGCAGCTTGAGGAAAGGATTTCGAGTACAGGCGTAGGCGAGATTGCGACTATCATGGGAAGATTTTACGCCATGGACCGAGACAGGATGTGGGCTCGTCTGGAA
>JAFGQE010000160.1 GCA_016935835.1 Clostridia bacterium
GCCCCGTTGAGATCCAGCCACGCGAGGTATGTGCCTTCGGGAACAACATATGCAACACCGGGCATGTTCCTTTCAATGAACCCGCCCATCCAGCCGAGGTTCCTGCCGATGTAGCCGAGCACCTGGTCCAGCCATTCCCCGCCCTTTGAGTAGGCCGCCTCGAAGGCCGCCGTCGCGAATGGGTTCGGAAGACTGAAACCCGCCTTGCCGTACGCCTCCTCCTCCCATATCTTCGCATGTTCCTTGTTGTGTATGATCGTGGCGGACATCATCAGACCGGGTATGTTGAAAGTCTTGCTCGGGGCCATGCATGTTATTGTGTTATCGGGATGCCCCGCCAGCGATGCGGGGACAAACTTTACACCTTCGGCGACAAGGTCCGAATGTATTTCATCACTCACCAGCACGACGCCGTTCCTGAGACAAATGTCGCCCACAGCTCCAAGCTCTTCCTCCGTCCATACCCTGCCCACGGGATTGTGGGGCGAGCACAGCACCATCATGCGGGTTTTTGGAAGCGATGCCTTGCGCTCAAGGTCGTCAAAATCCATATGGTACCTTCCGCCTTCGTTGATGAGGGCATTGTTGAGTACGGTCCTGCCGTTATTTTCAATGACCCTGGTAAACGGGTAATAGACAGGCCTTTGTATTATTATGCCGTCGCCCGGGGATGTCAGTCCGTTTATCAGGAAGTTTATCGCCGCGACCACCCCGGGAGAATGGTACACGTCGCCTTCGCTTAATTTCCAGCCGCACCGGGCCCTGGTCCAGGCGGTGAACGCCCCGGTGAGTTTTTCCTTGTTATAGAAAGTATAGCCATAAACCGGATGCCGCGCGCGTTCGGTCAGCGCGGTTACAACCGGTTCGGGACACGGGAAATCCATGTCGGCTACCCAGAGGGAATTTATCCCGGGGTTGTCCGGCACGGGCCGCATCATCTGGTTCCTCTCCCATTTCAGGGAATCGGTCCCGTGCCTTTTTATCTCCTTGTCAAAATTGTATTCCATATTATTAAAGGTCCAGGCCTTCCTGTATTCTCCTGATTGCCTTTTGCGTGTTTTCCCTGCTTCCGAAGGCGGTCAGCCTGAAATAGCCTTCCCCGCTCGGCCCGAAGCCCGAACCCGGCGTGCCCACCACGTTCACTTCATTCAAAAGCTTATCGAAGAACTGCCACGATGTCATGCTCCCGGGTACCTTAAGCCAGATATATGGGGCGTTGACGCCTCCGAAAACCTGAAATCCCATTTCCCGCAGGCCTTCGCGTATGATTCTTGCATTCTCCATGTAGTATGCTATGGTATTGGCGGTCTGCCTCTTGCCTTCATCTGTGTATACGGCCGCCGCTCCTTTTTGAATTATGTACGAAACCCCGTTGAACTTGGTGCTGACCCGCCTTGCCCAGAGTTTGTTGAGGGAAACCCACTCCCCGTTGTCCGACCTTGCCTTCAAAGCCTTCGGAACGACCGTATAGGCGCACCTTGTCCCGGTGAACCCCGCTTTCTTGGAGTAGCTCCTGAACTCTACGGCCGTTTCCTTTGCGCCTTCAATCTCATATATGCTGCCCGGGACATCGTCTTCAGTTATATATGCAGAATATGCGGCGTCGAACAATATGACCGAGCCGTTCTCCATTGCGTAATCAACCCATTTCTTCAGCTCTTCGCGGGACATCACCGTTCCGGTGGGATTATTGGGCGAACAAAGGTAAATGATGTCGGCCTTTGTCTTTGGCAATGCCGGGGCGAAGTTGTTTTCCGCCGTACACGGCATGTATATCACGTTGCTCCAGCGTCCGTTCTCAAATGCGCCGGCCCTTCCGGCCATGGCATTGGTGTCTATATAGACCGGATATACGGGGTCGGTTACCGCGATGGTGTTGTCCAATCCGAAGATTTCCTGGAAATTGCCGGTATCGCACTTGGCGCCGTCGCTGATGAATATCTCATCGGGCTCAAGCGCTACGCCCTTCGCCGCATATTCATTTTCCAATATTGCATCAATAAGGAAACGATAACCTTGGTCCGGCCCGTATCCTTTGAACGTTTCCGCGGCGGCCATTTCATCCACCGCCTCATGAAGTGTATCGATGATCTTTTTGTCAAGGGGCCGTGTCACGTCGCCGATGCCGAGGCTTATGACCTCCGCCTGCGGATGCAGCGCCTTATATGCGTTCACCCTGTTCTTGATTTCGGCGAAAAGATAGTTGCCGGGCAGTTTAAGATAGTTCTCATTCAATTTAAGCATTTGCTTCCCCTTGCAGATTTATTTCACCTTCAAAGACCGTAACCGCCGGCCCGGTCATATATACATGGTTGTCTTTTTGGCTCCATTCTATTTCAAGGTCTCCCCCAAGCAGCCTCACAGTTGCGCTCCTGTCGCTCAATCCGTTCAAAACCGAGGCCACGAGCACGGCGCAGGCGCCCGTTCCGCATGCCAGCGTCTCCCCCGAGCCTCTTTCCCATACGCGCATTTTCAGGGTCTTCCTGTCAACCACCTCGACGAATTCCGTGTTTACCCTGTTTGGAAAAGCCGGATGGAATTCCATCGGGGGGCCTTCCTTTTCTATCCCGATGCCCGCGACCGAATCAACATAAACGACGGCATGCGGATTGCCCATGGAAACGCAGGTGACCTCATATTCGCCGAAGCCGGTCCTCACCTTCCTGGCAATGCAGTCGGCGCCTTCAAAAACCGCGGGTATGAGTTCAGGCTTCAGGACCGGTTCGCCCATGTCGACACGGACTTTTTCAACCTTTCCCGCCTTGGTCTGCATCTGCAGCACCTTTATCCCGGCGAGCGTCTCTATTTCCACAGTGGTTTTTTGCGTCAAACCCTTGTCATATACGTATTTCCCCACGCACCGGATTCCATTGCCGCACATCTCGCCCTCGGAGCCGTCGGCGTTGAACATGCGCATGCGGAAATCGGCCCTGTCCGAGGGGCATATCAATATCAGGCCGTCGCTTCCTATCCCGAAATGCCTGTCGCTTACCAAAACAGCGGTCCCGGAAGGATCCGCCACGGTTTCCTCAAGGCAATTCACATATATATAATCGTTCCCGGTCCCCTGCATCTTGGTGAATTTCATTCCCGGTCCTTTCATCCCCGGCGGCGCATCCGCCTGCCCCCGGCTGTTTTTGTATATTATATACAAGGCGGAGCCAATCTTCAATGCCGTTTTGTTCCGGCGCAACGTGGCTGAATGCATCCTTAATAAGTGCAAACGGCGAATGGTTCAATCCTCGGCTATTACCTTGTTCCTTCCGCCCTCCTTGGCTTTGTAGAGCAGTCCGTCGGCTTTCTTAAGCGCTTCCTCAAGATTTCCGCTGTATTTGACAATGCCCCCGCTGATGGTCACGTTGAGGTTGTCTGCAAGCGCTTTTCTGAATTCCTTTAACCTTTCATTCATGACCTTCGGCGGGCATCCGCTCCCTATAAGCAGGAACTCGTCGCCCCCGAACCTGATGCTGGTCATCTCCCCGAATATCCCCATCATATATTCGGCTACTTTGACCAGTATCCTGTCCCCCTCGGCGTGTCCGAGCGTATCGTTTATATTCTTGAACCTGTCTATGTCGAATATGAACAGGCAGACGTTTCCCTCGCTTTTGTCCAGCTCGTCGACCCTTTCCCTCAGATACCGCCTGTTGAAAATTCCGGTCAGCGTGTCGCTTCTCGAAATCTGTTCCATTTCCCTTGAGAATTCAGCGGCTTTTTCCCTTTCATAATGGTGCTCTTTGGATACCCAGAGTGCAAGCAGCGATATCAATATCAAAATGACGGGCGTGTTGGTTATCCAGTCGAGGAACATCATTTCGTCCGATACATACGGAAATATCCCGGGCAGCAGTAAATTAATTATCATCAGGGCCTGGGCTATCAGTATGTAGCTTGTAAGCAGGAAAATTCTCATTTTCCCGGAAAACGAATAGATGAGCGATAACAGAAGCACTATCATGTACGGTATGGCCGCGGTCCTGAGGCCTCCGCTGAATATGTATAGCATGGGGAAAATCACGAATATGGTAAGGATGAAGCTTATATCGCGAATCAGCCTCCTCCTGTTTTCTTTCTTGATATATGTGTAAGCCGCCGCCATGATGAAAATAATAAAAACCAGCCACTTTATGTTGTTGACCATCGGAATCCCCTGGATGATATTCATGACGACTATCACCAGTATGGACAGCACCATGGTCAGATAAACGAAAAGAACCATTCTTTCTTCCAGCGGATATTTCCTGTTGTTCATAATACTGTTCATGACCGCACCCCTTTTCCATGTATGAATTATAGCCCCATACGGCTTTTGATTCAATATGGGTAATCAACCATCCGGGGGTGCAGTGTTTCAAGAGCTTTTATGTTAGCTGATAAACCTGTTCAGGCGATATGCACCGATTTTTATTGTAACCGGAATAATGAACACTGAATATATCCAAATGGACCGATGGCCGAACCATATTGCTTCTCCGGGGCCCATTAATTTGATATTCATAGTATTTTCCAGCTCAGCGGTTGCGGATTATCGGAATGTTTATTGACAATGATTTTCATTAGCATTATAATTCAAGTGGAGGTACGCATAATGAGACACAGACGCCACCAGTGCGGCCGGTACAGGGTTGCCGGCATGCCGTTCAGCAAGGATGTGTGCAGAAGCATGTCCTGTTACGGGATCAGGCCGGGGGCCGACATACAGGTTCACAATGTCAATAAATCCGGCGTTATTCTTTATGTTGACGGCGTTCGCGTCGCCATATCGCACGATGTCGCAAAGGATCTTGAATTATGCAAAAAGACCTGAGCTCCTCCCGTGTAATAGCCCTGCTCGGGGCGCCGAATTCCGGAAAGACCACTTTATTCAACTCGCTTACGGGCCGCCATGCTCAGACAGGAAACTGGCCCGGTGTTACGGTTGATATTAAATCAGCACCCCTCCGGCAGAAACCGGGGTATCTGATTTATGACCTGCCGGGAGTATATTCCTTGCACCAGTCTTCTTCAC
>JAFGQE010000161.1 GCA_016935835.1 Clostridia bacterium
ATCTTTACGACCAGAAATTCATTTTCAATTGTAATTATCATATTGTCATCCTCCCTGAATCATTATATCAAAATATCAACCGGATGTTCTTTTGTAATATTTGACAAGTCTCCTGCAATTAATTAAAATCAAAAGAAGAAAATGAAAGAAGGAAATTATTATGAAACATGAAATTGAAATAAAGTTCAATTCGATAAGCGAAGTCAAGGATTTCGTGGACATTGTCGCAGGATTCAACTACGACATAGACCTTGTCTCAGGCAGGTATGTAATTGATGCAAAATCAATCATGGGAATCTTCAGCCTGGACCTCAACAAACCAATTAAGCTTGTGGCTTATACCGAGGATATAACAGGACTGGAAAAAGCAATAGCAGCTTTCATGTAAGCATCCAAAGCTATCCATTCAGTATCGGCGGCTGTCTTCGGCATCCGCCTTTTTTCTGTAATTGGAATGATTTGAAGTGAATGTTCCAGTAAAATTGCAAAAAAAAAGAGGCCTGAGCCTCTTATTTTTATTTCAGCAGAAGATAAAGCATTATTGAAGTCACCATGAAGCCAATCGCTATGAATGTGGTATATTTCGAAAGCATTGCATCTATCGTTCTTCCTTTGTTCTTTCCAAAGAAAGTTTCGGCTCCGCCCGCGATACTTCCGGACAACCCTGCGGCTTTCCCCGACTGGAGAAGAACCACTATTATTATCGCTATCGCAAGAATCACCTGCAGTATTCCGACTATTATAGCCAAAGCGCCCATCCGCGCACCTCCGTTCATCAGTTCATCAGTAAAAACAGCATTTCATATTTCATGAACATGCGTTTAGAATTATAGCACAGCGCAATGCATGTGCGCAAGGATATCTTTTATCCGAACATTCAGGGGGATCATGCATGCCGCCTGATCCCCCCGTTTGTTATTTCAAGTTAAAGAACGCGGCCATTCCCGGATATATTGCGGTTTCACCAAGCTCTTCCTCAATCCTGAGCAACTGGTTGTATTTGGCAACCCTGTCCGTCCTTGACGGGGCGCCTGTCTTTATCTGTCCGCAGTTCATTGCAACGGCAATGTCCGCTATCGTCGTATCCTCGGTTTCGCCCGACCTGTGCGATGTCACCGTTGTAAATCCGGCCCTGTTCGCCATCTGCATAGCATCAAGTGTTTCAGTCAGCGTTCCGATCTGATTTACCTTTATAAGTATTGAATTTGTGACGCCCATGTCTATGCCCTTTTTAAGTCTTTCGGTGTTTGTAACAAACAGGTCGTCGCCGACTATCTGAATTTTCCCGCCAAGCTTTTCAGTCATGAGCTTCCAGCCGTCCCAGTCCTCCTCGGAAAGGCCGTCCTCTATTGATATTATCGGATACTTATCGACAAGATATGCCCAGAAATCAACCATTTCTTCACGTGTGAACATCCTGTCCACCTTCCAGAAATAATAGCAGCCTTCCTTGCCTTTCTTTTTCGCTTCATCGTACATTTCCGTCGCGGCCGGATCCAACGCTATCATTATCTGCGCGCCGGGTTCATAACCCGCGGCCTTTATGGCCTCCACTATCACTTCCAGGGCCTCTTCATCAGATTTGAGATTCGGTGCGAATCCACCCTCATCGCCCACTGCGGTGCTGTAACCCCTTGATTTCAGGACAGTCTTCAGATTGTGAAAAACCTCTGCGCACCACTGCAGCGCCTGCTTGAATGATTCCGCCCCTACAGGCATAACCATGAATTCCTGGCAGCTGACGGAATTATCCGCATGCTTGCCTCCGTTAATGATGTTCATCATCGGTACAGGCAGCATCTTTGCGTTCGTCCCCCCGATATACTGGTACAACGGCATTCCAAGCGTCTCCGCAGCCGCCTTTGCTACCGCAAGCGATACGCCCAGCATTGCATTGGCTCCCAGGTTGGCTTTGTTCGGCGTTCCGTCAAGCTCTATCAGAACGCTGTCGATGTATGTCTGGTCAAGCACATTCTGACCTTCTATTTCCGGGGCAATTATATCGTTGACATTAGATACAGCCTTTGAAACACCCTTTCCGAGATATCTTTTCTTGTCCCCGTCCCTGAGCTCGACGGCCTCGAAAGCCCCTGTCGACGCCCCGGATGGCACAGCCGCCCTTCCCATATATCCGCCTTCAACTATTACTTCGACCTCCAGCGTCGGGTTTCCCCTCGAATCAAGGATCTCCCTTGCGAATACGCTTTCAATTTCCAAATACTGTTTCATTTCAATCCATCCTCCGTTTATTTAATATGTTTTAGTTTACAATAAGTGATTCGCCCGTCATTCCGGGCGGTTTTTCCAAACCCAGGATTTTCAGCATCGTCGGCGCCAGGTCGGCGAGTATGCCGTTTCTTACTTTTACTTTACCCTGGCCTATTACAATGAAGGGAACGGGATTCGTAGAGTGAGCGGTGATTACCTTTCCATCCGGCGTAAGCATTTCCTCGGCATTGCCGTGGTCAGCTGTTACAAGCGCCGTTCCGCCGGCTTCAAGCAATGCATCCACAACCTTGCCCAGGCATTCATCCACCGTCTCCACCGCCTTCACTGCGGCTGGTATTATCCCGGTGTGCCCGACCATATCGCAATTTGCGAAATTAAGTATTATGACATCATATTTTCCGGACCTTATCCTTGCAACAGCCTCATCCGCTACTTCATAGGCACTCATCTCAGGCTTTAGGTCGAATGTCTCCACTTCAGGGGTCTTGATCAAAACACGATCCTCGTTTTTGAACACCGCCTCCACTCCCCCGTTGAAAAAGAATGTGACATGGGCATATTTTGTGGTTTCCGCTATCCTTAATTGTGTGAGGCCTTTCCTGCTTATATATTCTCCGAAAGTGTTCGTAAGTTCATCCGACTTATATACTACGCTGACATTGCGAAAACTCTCGTCGTATTCAGACATGCAGACATAATGGACTGGGAAATACCCGTATTCGCGTTTGAATTCTTCGAATTCCGGCTCGATGAAAGCCCTTGTGATTTCACGAGCCCTGTCAGGCCTGAAATTAAAGAAAATTATTGAGTCATTGCTTTTAATGCGGGCCACCGGTTCCTCTTTTCTTCTTATGACGCAAGGTACGACGAATTCGTCATTGGCACCTTCGGAATACGACTGCAGCACCCCTTGTTCCGCTGAATCGGCATAATTCCCCTTCCCCAGGACC
>JAFGQE010000162.1 GCA_016935835.1 Clostridia bacterium
AGTGAGAGTACACCAGTATAAATCACGGATTGTTGATGATAAAGCAATAAAAGCTTTTAGAAGAGAGGATTATAAAGAAGTAGTAAAATTGTATCAAAGCACAGATTTCAAACTGAGTGATGTACAGAAGAAGCGACTAGAATATTCATTGCAAAAATTGAAAAACATTACTATGTAAAACTATATCGTTGCCATATAATTAGTTTTAATATAAATGTGCAAACACATAGATAGAGTACAATAATGTTCGCAACTTTGGTTTCCTGATTGCATAAGCGTTTTACACTTGGCAAAAACAATCACGAATCCCGGGACAGCGACAGATACAGCGAGACGTATTCGGAAGCCGATGTTTTCCAGCTGAAATCCTGGCGCATCCCGCGCGTTTGCATGCGGAGCCAGTCCCCGGGCCGTGTTTTGAATATCCTGACTGCCCGCTGTATCGAGTAAAGCATCTCATGGGCATTGTAATCGTGGAAAGTGAAGCCGTTTCCGGTTCCATCCGTTTCGTTGAAGGGAAACACCGTGTCCCTGAGGCCGCCTGTTTCCCTGACTATCGGGAGAGTGCCGTACTTCAGGGAAATCATCTGGGCAAGTCCGCAGGGCTCAAAAAGCGAGGGCATCAAGAAAAGGTCGGATCCCGCGTAGATTCTTCGCGCAAGGCCATTGTTGAAAGTAATGAAGGCGGCCATTCTTCCGGGATGCCGGGCCGCATGATCCTGGAACATCGAGGAGTAACGCCTGTCGCCGGTGCCAAGAACAACCATGCTGACACCGGACATGAGGATTTCTTCCAGGACCCTTTCAACAAGGTCAAGGCCCTTTTGCGAAACGAGCCTTCCGATCATTCCCATTACAGGCACATTGTCGTCATCGGGGAAACCGCACTCTGCCAGAAGGGCCTTCTTGCAGGCATATTTACCTGAGAGATTGCCCGGGCTGTAATTAGCCGCAAGCTCCGGGTCGGACGAAGGGTCATAGGAGCGTTCGTCGATTCCGTTCAATATTCCCGATACATCACCCTGCCTTTCCACCAATTTCGAATCCAGGCCCTCGCCCGCCCACGGCGTCATAATCTCCCTGGCATACGAGGGGCTTACAGTCGTTATCTTGTCTGAATATGTAAGCGCGGCCTTCATGAAGTTAAGGTCGCCCCCGTTGCCGATGCGCCCTGCCGTTACGTGCGAGACATCAAGGTTGAACATGTCTGATGCCAGCGATTGATTGAATACACCCTGATACATCAGGTTGTGGATTGTGAACACGGTCTTAATTTTGTTCCATGGAGATTGAGTGGAGTAACGGATTTTTAGCAGCGCCGGTATCATGCCGGCCTGCCAGTCATGGCAGTGCAGTATATCGGGACTTATTCCGATGCGGGGGATGGCTTCCAGGACCGCGGTGCAGAAAAAAGCGAACCTCTCGGCCTCATAGGCTCCATATCCGTAAAGATAATCGGAAGAAAAATAGTCGCGGTTGTCGACGAAATAGAAGGTTATTCCACGGTGAACCAGTTTGTTGATGCCGCAGTATTTCCTTCTCCAACCAAGGGACAGGTCGAAATGACATACATGCTCAAGTTCTCCCAGCATGTCCGCGGGGATGGCGGAGTACTGGGGCATTATGACCGATACCCGGACGCTTTTCTTCCTGTTCAGGGCAAACGGAAGCGATCCGCCTACATCGGCGAGCCCCCCGCTCTTAATGAACGGGACGCATTCAGAGAGGGCGAACAGAACTTCCTTCCTTGGTTTTGCGGATTGGTCCATTGGTTTGTCCTTTCTATATCGTGGATCCCTTTGCAACGATCATGGGGTGGTTTTCCGTCCCTACCATGCGGCGCCCGCGCAAAATCGTGCATTTTTTATCAAGTATCACATTTTCAAGGACCGCATTGGCCTGAATCTGGCTTTCCTGCATTATGATGCAATTCTTTATGACGGCTCCCCTGGCAACCTGAACACCCCTGAAGAGCAGGCTGTTTTCAATGGAGCCCTCAATATAGCAGCCGTCCGAAACCAATGAATTGGCAACCCGGGATGACTTGCTGTATCTTGCCGGTACCTCGTCCTTCACTTTGGTGTAAACAGGGCCGCTTCCGTCGATCAAGCTGTTGCGGATCCCCGTGTCGAGGAAGGCGAGGCTGGCCTTGAAATATCTTTCAAGCGTATCGATCTTGTATGACGGCTCCGTATAATAGAATCCCTTGACATTGAGCTTTCCCAGGCTTGGGATGATAATGTCCCTTATGAAGTCCGTGCCGCCCCTCATGACACAATCATCGACAAGCCTCAGCAGCAGGTCCTTGTTGATGAAATAGGTGTCCATTGATATGTAATCCGACTTTTTATATGTCCTGCCCGGGAAGACATCCGTTACCGCCCCACTTTCATCCACCGAGATCATTGCCTCGCCTTTGGATGGGGGTTCGGTTTTGTTCCCGGGTATCCCGTACATCATCGTTATGTCCGCCCCTGATGATTTGTGGTATTCATAGGCCTGCGAATAATTGGTGTTGAATATGGTCCTGCAGTTGGTGTGGAGAAGGCAGGTGTTCTGGGCGCACCTGCTGATATAGCTTTTGACCCCGTTGATGGCTTCGGCTGTCCCGCTGTAAAACCCGTTGTGGTTTGTATGCTGGCTCATCGGGGGAAGTATGAAGAGGCCGTCCCTCTTCCTGCTCAAGTCCCATTCGACTCCGCCGGATATGTGGTCCATAAGGGAATGGTAATTGCGGTAGGTAATGACCCCCACGTTGTGGATGCCGGAATTCACAAGGTTGGACAGATAGAAATCAATCACGCGGTATCTTCCGGCTATGGGAACCGCGGCAATCGAACGCATCATGGTAAGGTCGCGAAGCTCCTGGTCCTCGGTGCCCGAAATTATCAATCCGAATACATCTTTCATATGTCTAGACCTCCCCGAATAAATTTTCGGCGTCCTCGGCCGACAGGCGCGCGCCTTCCTTGATGACTGCGCTGTCGGGTATCACCGCCTCGGGACCGATGACGGATATGCAGGACGGCGAGCCGCCTTCAAAAACCACGTCGCACCCTATTATGGCATTCTCGGCGATTATTGAATAGTTGACATGGCTGTCATTCCCGATGATGGTATTTGGCATTATAACCGAATTTTTCACTTGAGCGCCTTGCGAGATTACTACGCCTGCGAAAAGGATGCTGTTTTCAACCTTCCCTTCGACGATGCATCCTTCGGTGATCATGCTGTCGGATACATCCGCGCCCGCCGCCGCGTAATGCGGGGGCATTACCGGGTTCCTGCTGTATATGTGCCAGTCGGCGTCATACAGGTTAAGGTCCGAGCTTTCGGAAAGCAGGTCCATATTGGCTTCCCAGAGGCTTTCGACCGTTCCGACATCCTTCCAGTAACCGTCGAAATCATATGCGTATATTGACTTCCCGGCGGCCAGGATCGCAGGAATGATGTTCTTGCCGAAATCCTTTGAGGAATCGGGATCCGCGTCGTCGGCTATCAGGAAACTCCGAAGGATTTCCCATTTGAACACATATACTCCCATTGAAGCCTGGTTGCTGCGCGGATTCTCAGGCTTTTCCTCAAAATCGATTATCCTGTCATTGTCATCAGTTACCATAAGCCCGAACCGTCCGGCTTCCTCCCAAGGCACGGTCTGGACTGCGATGGTGAGGTCGGCGCCCCGCTCCTTGTGGAAATCCACCATCAGGCTGTAATCCATCTTATATATATGGTCGCCCGAGAGAATGACCACGTATTCCGGCTCGAACTGCTCTATGAAATTTATGTTCTGGAATATGGCGTTTGCAGTTCCCTTGTACCATTCGCCCGCCTTGGCGCTCATGTAAGGAGGGAGCACGTAGACGCCGCCGTTTATCCTGTCAAGGTCCCATGGCTGTCCCGTCGCTATGTATGAATTCAGTTCGAGGGGCTGGTACTGTGTGAGGACGCCGAGGGTGTCAATGCCGGAGTTGGAGCAGTTGCTGAGGGCGAAGTCGATTATCCTGTATTTCCCGCCGAAAGGAACTGCGGGCTTGGCCATTTTTGCAGTCAGTGCCCCGAGCCGGCTGCCCTGTCCGCCCGCGAGCAGCATGGCCACGGTTTCCTTTTTCCTTATGTTCGATGTCAGCGGGAAAACGCATACGGGCCTTTCAAGGTTTTCAATTTTCATCGATATCACTCCGTTTCTGCATATTATATCTATTGTTCCCCGTTTGCAGTTTCTTTAAAATATAAAGTTGAAAGCGGTGGAATTAATATTTCAATGTAATGGGCGGTTTCCCCGTTGGCATCGCGGACGGATTTCAAAATCCCGTTGTTACCGGCGCCTGTTCCCGAATACTCCCGGCTGTTGCTGCTGAAGACTTCCGTGAGTTCCGTTTTGCATGGAAAGGCCAGCCTGTAGCTTCCGATTTCCCCGGGCATGAAATTTGAGACCGACAGAATCCGGGTTCCGTTCCTGTCGATCCGTTCAAAGGCGATGACGCTTCTGCCCGGATCATCCGCCTGGATCCAGTTGAAACCGTCCCAGGAGTGGTCGTCGTCCCAAAGCGGGGGATTCTCCGCATAGAATGAATTTATATCGGCGATGTATTTTCTGAAGGAGTCGTGGATCGGATAATCCAGGAGCTGCCACTCCAGCTCGCCATAGTAGCGCCATTCCATGAAGGGGGCCAGCTCGGTTCCCATGAAAAGAAGCTTAAGGCCGGGGTGCGAATACATGTATCCGATAAGTGCGCGAAGGCCTGCGAACTTTTGCTCGTATGAACCCGGCATCTTGTCAAGCAGGGTCTTCTTCCCGTGTATGACCTCGTCATGTGAAAATGGAAGTATATAGTTTTCTGAGAATGCATAATGCATGCCGAACGTAAGCTTGCCGTATTCGCCCGGCCTGCTCTCGAACGGGGTCTTGACGTACCGAAGGACATCGTTCATCCATCCCATGTTCCATTTGTAAGTGAAGCCAAGGCCGTTTTCGGAGGCGGGCATTGTGACATGGGGCCAGGCGGTGGCTTCCTCGGCGGTAAGCATCGCATCGGGAATCTCATCCATAATGGATTCTGACAAAAGCCTCAGGAATTCCACGCCCTCGGTATTCTCAGCGCCTCCCTTGCTGTTGGGGAGCCATTCCCTGCCCTCCCTGCCGAAATTACGGTACAGCATGCTGCTGACCGCATCGACCCGCAACCCGTCGAAATGATATTTATCAAGCCAAAAAACGGCGCTCGAGATGAGAAAGCTCCTGACTTCGTGCCTGCTGAAATTGAAAACGGCCGTATCCCACTGAGGTTGTTCGCCCAGCCGGGTGTCAGGGTGTTCATAGAGGGCCGTGCCGTCGAATCGCCAGAGGGCATGCGCGTCCTTGGGGAAATGAGCGGGAACCCAGTCCAGGATTACGCCAAGGCCTTCTTTGTGGCATCGGTCCATGAACTTCATCAGACCTTCGGGGGAGCCGTGCCTGGAAGTCGGGGAGAAATAACCGGTTACCTGGTAACCCCACGAGGCGTCAAGCGGGTATTCGGTTATTGGCATCAGCTCTATATGGGTGAACCCAAGCGACCTGACCCATGGAATGAGCTCGTCGGCCAGTTCCTCCCAGGACAGGATCGACCCGTCTAGTTTTCTTTTGAATGAAGAGGAATGAACTTCATATATTGATACCGGCGAATGGAGGATGTCGGCGGCCCGGCGTCTTTCCATCCATGCCGAGTCGCTCCATTTGAATTCGGGAATCGTGTAAATGACTGATGCGTTTGAAGGCGGGGGCTCATTTAAAAAAGCGTAAGGGTCGGTTCTGTCGAAGGCCTTGCCATCTTTGCCGCGGACATGGTATTTATATATCATTCCATCGGAAAGCCCCGGGATTCGGATTGCCCGGATGCCGCTGTCCCCTATGGGTTCCATCTCATGGACAGCCGGGTCCCAGCCGTTGAAATCACCGATAACCGATACGGAAATAGCGTTTGGAGCCCATACGGCGAAACGATGGGTACCCCCGTCCGGCCGGCAGCCCATGAAACCGTATGCCTTCCTCGCAACGCCTCTTCTGAAAAAGTATAAATCCATGTCGCTGATGTATTCCATCCGGCCCCCTGCTTTATCAAAATCAGGAACATCACAATTTTATCATAATATCATGCATCGTGCGCCCGGCCTCCGTTAAAGTCGTGTTATGTTGCGCTGCGCGGGGGGAAGGCGGCGGGAAATCCGCTGATTGGACGGAATGAAGAGTTTCATAATGTTTTTCCATAGCAATTCAATTGCCTTTTTGATAAAATATGTGGGTGATTCGGGCAGAGGCATTTGCCCGGGAAAGCCGGTGGTGTATTGAACGATTATTATCTGAAGCATATTGAAAACCTCAACAATCCGTCTGTCGAGGCAAGGCTGGCTAGTCTTGTGAAACTAAAGGAAGGAATCGACGCCGGCGACATCAGGAAACCGGATGTTTCCAATGATGTGAACAATCATATTCATACGACATATTCATTCTCTCCATATTCCCCGTCAAAAGCCCTTTGGATGGCATACATGAACGGACTCGGGACCGCGGGCATCATGGACCACGACACCGTGGCGGGATGCCTTGAGTTCTCCCGCGCGGGAAAGATCATCGGAATCGCAACAACGGGGGGAATGGAGATCAGGGTCGGGATGAAGGATACCCCGCTGTACGGACGCAAGACCAATAATCCGGACCAGGATTCCGTTTCATATATGGCGGTGCATGGGATTCCCCATACCCGCATAGATGAAATCCAGGCGTGGATCAGGCCATATGCCAAGGCCAGGAACAGGCGCAATGCGGCCATGGTGGATAAACTGAACGATATAATGAAACCCCACGGCATAAGCCTGGACTTTAAAAAGGACGTCGCCTCGATTTCGATGTGGCACGACGGCGGGAGCATAACCGAAAGACACATCTCGTTCGCCCTGGCGCTTAAGATGGTGGAAAGATTCGGCAAGGGCGCCGGGCTTGTCGGATTTTACAAGGATACGATGAAGCTTCCGCTTCAGAAGAAGATGGAGGGGTATCTGCTTGATGTTGATAACCCGGTATATGAGTATGACCTTCTGGGAGCGATAAAGAGCGACATGATCGACATGTTCTATCTGCCCGCGGAGGAAGAATGCCCGGATGTAAGGGAAGCTCTTGAAGTTTGCAGGGAGAACGGCTGCATCTCATCCTACCCATACCTGGGAGACATCGGCGTTTCGGTCACGGGCGATAAAAAGGCGCAGAAGTTCGAGGACGATTACCTTGACGAGCTGTTCGAAGTGATAACAGATCTTGGGTTCAACGCCGTTTCATACATGCCGTCGAGGAATACATCCGACCAGCTTGGCCGGCTGAAGAAGCTTTGCGTCAGGCACGAATTGTTCCAGATAAGCGGCGAGGACATAAATTCCCCCAGGCAGGGGTTCGTATGCAAGGCGATGAGAAGCCCGGAGTTCTCAAATCTCATTGAATCGACATGGGCCCTCATCGGGCATGAACGGCTGGCAACCGACAATATTAAAAACAGTATGTTCGGGGAACAGATTATGGTTGTAAAACCCGAGCTGACTCTCAGGATACTTGATTATTCTCAGGCGGGCAGGGGCGGGGGAAGATAGCGTCCGGGTTATTTGCCGGGATCTTGCTTATATTCAGCGGCCGCTCATTGCCGCCGATGTGCGATATTTGGGACAGACAGGAGAAAGAGCATGAAGTATTCCGAAATCAGGAAAGCGTTTTTGAATCCGGAGGCGATTGACAGGTCCGCGCCGTTCTGGTCGTGGAACGACAGGATGGATACGGCGGAGGCGAAGGCCCAGGCATCGGATATGATCAGAAAGGGCATGGGCGGATATTTCATGCATTCCAGGGTAGGGCTTGAGAGCGAGTATCTTGGCAGCGAATGGATGGATTCCGTACAGGCATGTGTGGAGCAGGCGAGGGAAGACGGCACATACGCATGGCTTTACGATGAGGACAGGTGGCCCTCGGGAGCCGCGGGCGGTTTGGTTACTCGCGATATCAAGGAGAATTGGGCCAAGGGCATTTCCATAAGGTTTTACGGGGAGAGGCACCCGGAAAATGAAATCCTTTATACATATGCGGCCGTTATGAAGGAAGGGACGATCGATTCATTCAGGCTGCTCGGCGCCGGGGAGCGGAAGGATGAAGGGGAAACATACATTCACATCCAGCTTGATTATGTCCCGCCGTCGGAATGGTACAACAATACGCCGCCGGCCGATAATCTCAACAAGGATACCGTAAGGAAGTTCATAGAGACATCATACGAACCCTACAGGGCGCGCTTTGGGGACGAGTTCGGAAAGACCATCCCTGGGATATTCACGGATGAACCGAACATTGCGTCCGGCACGGCTGCATACGACGATCCGGATGCCAGGCTTCCATATACATACGGGATGCCTGAATTCTTCAAGGAAAAAAGAGGGTACGGATTGGAAAAGATACTCCCCGTGCTTTTCATAGACAGCTGGGAATCCAAATCAGCGAAGCATGACTATTTCAGGACGCTCGGGCAGATGTTCGCCGAGAATTTTTCAAAACAGCTCTATGACTGGTGTTCAAAAAACAACATCGCCTTCACCGGCCACTGGCTGGCGGAAAACCGGCTCGGCGCATATATCCTGCTGTCGGGGGGGCTGATGCTGAACTACCTGTACCAGCACATGCCCGGCATAGACATGCTCAGGGACCTGACCATAGAATTCATGACGATCAAGGGATGCACATCGGTCGCCAACCAGACGGGAAGGAAAAGGATGCTTTCCGAGACATACGGCGTCTCGGGCTGGCAGTTTTCATTCGAGGGGCAGAAATGGATAGGCGATTATCAGTATGTGCAGGGCATCAACCTGCGCTGCCAGCATCTTGCCTGGTACTCGATGCGGGGCTGCCGCAAGAGGGATTATCCGCCTGTCTTCAATTATCAGACTCCATGGTGGAAATACAACAATGCGGTGGAGGATTATTTCGCACGGATAGGCGCTCTGACATCAAAAGGGAAACCGGTGATTGACACCTTGGTGCTGCATCCTCTGTCGACGGCCTGGGTGAACGCCCGGATCAGACCCGGCGACCGCTGCCTGCACAATATGCAGGAGGAGACGGACAAACTCGGGTTCCTGCTGAACGACTATACAAGGAACCTCATGTCCTGCCATATTGACTTTGACTATGGTGACGAGGAAATAATGGCGCTCATCGGCGGCGTTTCGGACGGCAGGTTGAAAATCGGTGAAATGGAGTACAGTACCGTTATAATACCGCCCGGTATGGAAAACCTGTTCAGAACCACATGGGACCTTTTGATTGAGTTTCTGGGAGAGGGCGGGAAAATTGTCTGCGAGGGCGATATAAAGTATATTGAAGGCATAAGGGCGGAGTCGATAGCGGAGCTTGCAGAGCATCCGAACTTCATTATGAGCGGGGATGTCTCTGAAACGGCGGGACACCTCAGGCGGGAGGTGTCCGTCAGGCTGGCCAACGGAAGCGAGGCCCCGGGCATTTTCAGCATGGTGCGCGACCTTGGCGGCGCAAGGATGCTGTTCATGATCAACAACGACAGGAATTCGCCCGTCCTGGCAACCGTCGAGCTTTCCGGGAAAGGCGGTCTGGAGGAATGGGATCCTCTTACCGGGGAAATCAGCCAGGCATGCCGTGAGGCTCTGGTGGATTCGGTAAGGTTTGATGTCGGGTTCGGGCCCGCTGACTCGAAGATATTCATCCTTGACAAGCAGGGCGCGCACGAAACGGTCCAAAAGGACGAAGAAATCCCATATGGATTCGTAAAAGGCCTCGGAACCCTCTGCAAATTTGAAAGGACCGATGAAAATGTGCTTGTGCTCGACATGTGCCGGTTCCGGGTTGAGGACGGCAGGTGGAGCGGGGAAGACGAGATATGGAGGCATCAGGCAAAACTGAGAGCGGATTTCGGGATGCAGTCCAATCACTTGAACAATGAGCCCCAGAGGTATCTGTGGGCGGGCAAACCCCATGTGAACGACGGCAGGAAGCTGGAGATTTCATTTGAATTCCAGGTTGACGAGACTCCTGAGCATGCGGAGCTTGTGGCGGAGGACATCCGGGATTACAGGATCCGGGTCAACGGCGAGATCATAACTTCTGAACCGAAGGGCTGGTTCGTGGACAAGTGCATGGGCAGGGTGAACCTGCCCGGTCTGAAGGCGGGAAGGAATGAGATAATCCTTGAATGCCGTTACATGTCCGGGACGGAGCTTGAGAACATATATATAATAGGAGACTTCGGGGTTTCGCCCGACAGGAGGATAATACGGGAACCGGAGAAACTGTCCCTGGGCGACTGGGGGCTGCAGGGATATTTCCATTATCATGCGGGCATGAGATATTTCTACGATTTCAATTATGAAAAGGCCATGGGATCCGATGTAATCCTGGACCTTGGGAAATACAATGATGTCGTCACCATTGTCAGGATAAACGGCAACGAGAAAATAGTGCCCTGGAAGGTAAGGAACCGGGTTCAGGTCGGCGGCATGCTGAAACCCGGGTTGAATTCGGTTGAAATCGAGGTCATGGGTGCCCCGCGGAACATGTTCGGCCCGCTGCACCTTGGAAATTCAAGGGAACTGTGGACCGGCGCGGGCGCATTCCATCCCGGGGACGACCTGTATACAAAGGATTACATTACATATCCATGGGGATTGATGGAGCAGGTGTGCATTTACTCAAGGTGACGCGTACTATATAATTGTGAAAAGCGGGAGGATGGCATGATTAAGGTATTGGGATTTGACTACGGCGCCAGCAGCGGCAGGGCCATGCTGGGAATATTCGACGGGGAGAGGATTTCCCTCGAGGAAGTGCACCGATTTTCAAATGACCCGGTAAACATCAACGGGACTCTGTACTGGGATGTCCTCAGGCTTTTCCATGAATTGAAAACCGGAATGATCGAATGCAGGAAGCAGGGGCACGGGGACATATCGGCCATAGCGATAGACACCTGGGGCGTCGACTTCGGTTTGCTGGACAAGGATGGAAGGCTCATCGAAAACCCGGTCCACTACAGGGATGCGAGAACCGACGGCATGATCGAAAAGGCCTGCGAAATAGTTCCAAGGGAAGAAATATACGGCAGGACCGGAATCCAGTTCATGCAGTTCAACACAATATTCCAGTTGTTCGCGCTCTCGCGCACAAGGCCGGAATTATTGGAACGGGCCGACAGGATGCTTTTCATGCCCGACCTCTTGAACTATTTCCTTACAGGCAGTATTTACAGCGAATACAGCATAGCCAGCACCGCGCAGATGCTTGATATAAGGACGGGGGACTGGGACAGGGGGTTGCTCGACAGGCTTGGAATCCCGCATCACTTCCTGGCGGACATAATCGACGGCGGCAATGCGGTCGGTATTCTGAAACCCGGGATATGTGAAGAAACGGGGATAGGACCCGTCCCTGTCATTGCGGTGGCTGCGCACGACACGGGCAGCGCCGTCATCAGCGCGCCCGCTGAAACTGATAATTTTGCTTTTTTGAGCAGCGGAACTTGGTCCTTGCTCGGGACCGAGCTGAAAAAGCCGATAGTGAATGAAAAGGCTGCCGGACTCGATTACTCCAACGAGAGGGGATTCAACAGGACGATCAGGCTGCTTAAGAATATCATGGGGCTTTGGATTTACCAGGATTGCAGGCGGCAGTGGAACAGGGAGGAGGAAACGGAGGTTTCATTTGACGAACTGGAACTGGCCGCCAGGGAAGCCGGGCCGTTCAGGAGCCTCATCGACGTGGACAACGATATGTTCTACCACCACGGGAGGATGCCGGAGAAGGTGCAGGAGTTCTGCAAGAACACGGGACAGCCGGTGCCTGAAACGAAGCCGCAGATAGTAAGGTGCATAATGGAAAGCCTGGCATTGAAATACAGGTATGTCTTCGAGGGGCTTGAGGAAGTTGTCGGAAGAAGGATACCCGACCTTCACATAGTCGGGGGCGGGTGCAGGAATATGATGATCTCAAGGTTTACGGCAAGCGCCCTGGGAAGGACTGTCACAACGGGGCCGGTCGAGGCCACGGCAGCCGGAAACGTGATAGCCCAGCTGATAGCGCTGGGGCATATCAAGGATATGGCGCACGGGCGCGAAGTCATAAGGAGGTCATTTGAAATCAGGGAATTCAAGCCGGAAGACCCGGAAAAATGGAACGAGGTCTACGGATATTTTATAAATAATATTGTAGGGAGGTAGCGGAAGTGGACAAAGAATACAGGATACTTGAGGAGAAGCTCGGTGAAAAGGGCATAAGCGCCGGGTGGGTGAAGGACAGCATAAGGAATTTGAAAATAGAGACTCCTTCGTGGGGTTACGGGGACGCGGGAACCAGGTTCAAGGTTTTCAAGCAGGTCGGGATGCCCAGGAATCTATATGAGAAGCTGGACGATGCGGCGATGGTCAACAAATTCACAGGCGTCTGTCCCAGCGTGGCGGTGCATATTCCATGGGACAAGGTTGACGATTACGCCGACGCCGGCAATTATGCAAGGCAAAAGGGCATCAGGATCGGAGCCGTCAATCCGAATCTTTTCCAGAATGACGAATATATGCTTGGCAGCGTCTGCAATTCGGACCCGGCGGTCCGCAGGATGGCAATAGACCACATGCTGGAATGCGTTGAAATCGCCAGGAAATTCGGTTCGAAGGAAATAAGCCTGTGGTTTGCGGACGGTACGAATTATCCCGGCCAGGGCAGTTTCAGGAAAAGAAAGGCATGGATGACGGAAAGCCTGCTGGAGCTTGACGGTGCGATGGACGACGACATGAGGATGTTCATAGAATACAAGGCCTTTGAGCCCGCGTTTTATCATACCGACATCAACGACTGGGGAATGTCCCTGCTGCTGGCTAACAAAGTCGGAAAGAAAGGAACGGTCCTTGTCGACCTGGGGCACCATGCCCAGGAAGTAAACATAGAGCAGATAGTGGCTACGCTCATAGACGAAGGCAAGATGGGCGGGTTCCACTTCAACAACAAGAAATACGCCGACGACGACCTTATCGTGGGTTCGATCAAACCCTATGAGCTTTTCCTTATATTCAATGAGATAATCGAAGCATCGCTTGATGAAAAGACAAGCGCGTGCGCCAGGGGGATATCATACATGATAGACCAGTGCCACAGCATAGAGCCGAAGGTGCCGGCGATGATCAGGTCGGTCCTGAACGTCCAGACCGCGCATGCCAAGGCGCTTTTGGTCGACCGCGCCGGACTTGAGAAGGCGAGGATGGCCAATGATGTCCTTGGGGCGGAGGATTGCGTCAGGGAAGCCTTCGAGACGGATGTAAGGCCGCTATTGAAAAAGGTCAGGGAGGAAATGGGATTGGATCCCGACCCGATGAAGGCATACATGGCCTCTGGCCACGAGGAAGAGAAAAAGAAGAGGGGATATGGCCAGGGCTGGTCATAAGGAGGAAGAAATGTACGGGAAAAAATTAAGTCAGCTTGCAGAGATGTCGATTGCAATAGGCAAAAGGGCCGATTACGCCCAGGGCGGGGGAGGCAATACCTCGGTCAAGCTGGGGGACGGGCTAATGGCTGTCAAGGCCTCGGGATACAAGCTCAGGGACATGACCGAAAAGGACGGCTTCGTCGTAATCAAATACAAGGAGATACAGAAGTACTATGAGAATGTGGACCTTGGGTCGGACATAGACTTCTATGCAGACAGCACCAGGTTCGTGAAGGATAACACGGTGACCCTTCCCGGGATGAAGGAAGGCATGAGGGCTTCCGTGGAAGCCGGCTTCCACTCCCTGCTGTATGATTATGTCATACACACCCATTCCGTCTATTCGAACCTTCTTTGCTGCACGAAAGAGGGAAAGGATATAGCCGGAAGGCTGTTCGGCGGATCGCCGTACGGATATGCATGGGTTCCGTATATAACGCCCGGCTTCGACCTTACGCTTGGGATCAGGCATCTTCTGGATGACCGGGATGAGATGCCGAAGATAATATTCATGGAAAGCCACGGGATACTGGTTTCGTCGGATGACTACGACGAGTGCAGGAAGCTGCATGAATTTGTAAGCGATGAGATTCTTAGGGAGATG
>JAFGQE010000019.1 GCA_016935835.1 Clostridia bacterium
GTCGGAGGAGTTCCCCATCCTGACGCTCAGGCATACTTCACTCAAAAAATCCGTTGGAGAGCTTTTGTGGATATGGCAGAAAAAATCAAACAATGTGAACGAACTCAACAGCAGGATATGGGACGCATGGGCTGATGCTGATGGAAGCATCGGCAAGGCATACGGTTACCAGCTTGGCGTAAAGCACAAATACAAGGAAGGCGAGTTCGACCAGGTCGACCGCGTCCTTTACGATCTTAAGAACAATCCGTACAGCAGGAGGATAATGACCAATCTGTACAACCACGGGGACCTGCATGAGATGAACCTTTATCCCTGCGCCTATTCAATGACCTTCAATGTGACGGGCGGAAAACTGAACGCCATCCTGAACCAAAGGTCGCAGGACGTCCTTGCCGCAAACAATTGGAATGTCGTCCAGTACTCGGTGCTGACTCATCTTTTCGCACATCTCAGCGGACTTGAGCCGGGCGAGCTCGTTCATGTCATAGCGGACGCCCACATTTACGACCGGCATATACCGGTCGTCGAGGAATTGATTTCGCGACAAGCCTATGATGCTCCCGCTTTCATCATGAACCTTGAAAAAACTGATTTCTATGAATACACGGAGAATGATTTCAACCTTTCAAACTACATGCATGGCCCGCATGTCAGCTTTCCCGTCGCGGTATGAGGAGAAAATATGATAAGCATAGCAGCCGTTGATAAAAACTGGGGCATAGGAAAAAACAACAAGTTGCCGTGGAAAATCCCGGGCGAGCAGCGCTTCTTCCGTGAAAAAACCTACGGAAAGACCATCATCATGGGAAGACGGACACTTGAATCACTGCCCGGCGGGAAACCCCTCGAGGGCAGGAGGAACATAATAATGACCCGCAATGAAAATGCGTTCATCCCGGGGGCCGAGACCGCCGGCTCGCCGGAGGAAGTCCTTTCATTGATCCATGGCCTGGATCCGGATGACGTGTTTGTCATCGGCGGCGCACAGATATACCGGCTTTTGATACCGTATTGCGAAAAAGCGTTGATTACCAGAATCAACGGCGTATATGATGTCGACTCCCATCATCCGGACCTTGACAGCGACCCCAACTGGCGGGTGGCCTCGGTACTTCAGGAAGTCACATGCCCCGGAGGCGTTTCATATGCCGTCCACCTCTACGAAAACAGATTCTTCCTCGGATGAAACCCGTCACTTGTATTTGACCGTGTGAAAGGTTATGCAGTTTGAATCGTGGTAATTTAGCGCTCCGTTCAGCGCCGTACGCGACACATAATAAATGTGGTCGCCGCTGAAGATAAAGTCCACATACTGCAGTCCCGCCTTCGAGTCATCCTCATGCCATCCTGTATGCTCATAGTCAAGCAATGTCTTTTCAATGGTCCAGTCATCGATGTTTTGCGAACTCATCAGCACCAGCTCGTTACGCCTCCTGGGTTTTTCATGGTCCGCCCGGCTGGTTATCGTCCAGTACTTCTTCG
Source organism: Clostridia bacterium (assembly GCA_016935835.1). Lineage (GTDB taxonomy): Bacteria > Bacillota > Clostridia > DUPQ01 > DUPQ01 > JAFGQE01. The sequence continues at coordinate 1,486 of JAFGQE010000019.1, forward strand.
TTGAATCATCATAATTAATCGAGAATTTGGAGTGGTTTCCATGGAAATCGACGACTTTGCCGAATTCAGGCGCCGCCCCGGGATTGTTCTTATCCAGATTCAGATAAAGCGCCTTCCCGTAGTTCGGAACGCAGGCGTCGATTCCAAACCTAAGGAAATCTATGAGCTGCCCGTCGGGTTTCACCAATATATTGCCCTCGATGCATCCCGAGGATCTGCCTTTTGGAGTGCCCGGCCATGAAGGGTCGTATTCAAGGAATTCCGAGACCGTCCAGTTTGCCGCATCCGTGATGTCGCCGGTTGCCGAAGCCGTTCCGCAGGCGTGGCCCCCCTGGAACCATGAGCCGTGCTCGACTGCAGTCCATATCCTTCCGTTGTGCAAAAGCACCGGTATCGCGGATTTGTGGGGACCTCCGTTGAAATTATTGCCGCCCTTCATGACTGTGCAGGCCCTGGTCCAGGATTTCCCTTCGTTATCAGTCCTGTACAGGACAAGGTCCCCGTATTCATGTGTATTCGCCAGCATATAAAGCTTTCCTTCATATATGAAAAACTTTCCCCAGAAGCACCCCTCCAGTTCCGACAAAAGTCTCCAGTTCGCACCCTCATCGTCGGAATAAAATATTCTTGACTGGTTCTGTGCCATGTCGCGGAAGAATATGTCATGAGAGAGAATGAGTCTTTTGCCCAGGCGGACAAGGCTGGGACTGGCAGTGCACATTCCCGAAGGGAAGAAAGCTTTGTCTTCAGGGTGGATATAGTTTATTACGGTCCCCGGGAAAACCCCGCATCTGAAAAGCCTGGGCCAGCTTCCGCTTCCATCGGGCTTTTCCAGACGGATAATATAGTCCGTTCCGTTTTCAAGGCCGCTTATTTCAAAAAGGCCTTCTTGTATCTTCCTGCAGTCCGCCTGCTTCCAATGCCCGTCTTCACCTGCCGGTGAAATATAAGCCCCTGATCCTTCGAACCCGGGCGCTTCCTCATACACAAGCCTGCCGTCGCCGGGAGCCATCCTGAGTATTCCTTCAGTTGTCATTTTCATCTGTCAATTCCACCCATCTTTCATATAGTCCGTTTAGTTCTTCCCTAAGCTCTTCCCTTATGCCTGTCAGTTCCGTAAGCTTTTCGTAATCCGATGCAAATCTTTGCACATTCTCCTCAACTTCGGCTATTTTTCCCTCAATTTCCAGGATTCTCTCTTCCGTTGTCCTTATTGTAAAGTCAGCCTTCCTTTTTGTCTTCCCCCTCGGTGCGCCGATTTTTTTCACCGCTGCCCCGGGGCGGCCCGTTTCCCGCGGCGCAATGCTGTTTATATAATCGTCATAATTCCCTTCATATATTTGGAATTTTGAATCCCTGATTTCAAATATCCTGTCGGCGAAACTGTTTATGAAATGCCTGTCGTGGGATATGAATACCATTGTCCCCCCGAATTCCCCGATGGCTTTCTCAAGTTCCTCCCTTGATGCAATGTCAAGGTGATTCGTAGGTTCATCCAGAATCAATAGGTTCATGTTTCCTTGCATCTCCAGAAGCAGCCTGAGCCTGCTTTTTTCACCGCCGGACAGCACCCCTGTCTTCTTGAACACATCCTCCCCGGTAAAAAGGTATTTGCCAAGGAGATTTCTTGCCGACGAATTTGAAAGCCCGAGCTCTGCGCATACTTCCTCCAGAACGGTGGCCTCCGTGTGCCTGAACCCGATATCCTGCTCAAGGTAGGCGAGTTTTACGCCCCTGCCCTTCCTGACAAACCCGGAATCAGGGACAATCCCGCCCGTCATGATCCTGACCAGCGTGCTTTTTCCTGAACCATTGGGTCCGATTATCGCAATCCTTTCCCCGGACCTTACAAGAAAATCCACATCCTGAAAAAGAAGCTTGTCCCCGTATCTCTTGGACAGGTTCTCTCCCCTCAGCATTTCCCTTCCCTCTTTCTTTGTCTCTGTGAAAGCCATTTGGAGCGTTTTTTCGGTTACCGGCCGGTCAATCCTGTTAATATGCTCTATTCTTTTTTCAATGGTCTTTGCAATATGTATTGTTTTCTCAGTGGCATAGTTCCGCAGCCTGAGCGCCGTCTCATTGAGTCTTTCGATTTCCTTTGCCTGCCGCTCATAAAGCTTCAGGTCCCTTTCCCCGGCATCTTGCTTCTGCTTTTTATATGAACTGTAGTTGCCTTTATATGAATAAGCCTTTCGTCCTGTGATTTCAACCACCCTTCCGGCGGTGCGGTTTATGAAATACCTGTCGTGCGATATGTAAACGGCGCTGCCCCTGTAGCTGGCAAGGAACTCCTCCAGCCACATCCTTGCGTCCATGTCGAGATGATTGGTAGGTTCGTCAAGAAGAAGCACATCCGGCGCGCAAAGAAGCGTCCTGGCAAGCATCACCGTGGTTCTCTCTCCGCCGCTCAGGTCGTCGAACGGGCTTTCAATTATTCTGCCGGGCATTGACAGCCCCTTTACAATCCTGTTGAATTTCTCGTCGGTGTTATACCCGCCCATGAATTCGAATTTATCATGAAGCCTGCCATATTCATCAATCGCCTCACGATCCCCGGGATTCGCCTTCATTCTGCCAAAAGCCTTGTTCATAAGGATTTCCAGGTTGTCGATGTCCTTGAAAGCTGTCTTGATTATTTCGCCGGCGGTCGCCTCGGGCATGTCCGGGAGCATTTGGCTGAGATACGAAATGACCAGACCGTCCCGAATATGGACCGATCCCGAATCAATGTCCAAAAGGCCGGCGATTATGTTGAAAACGGTTGTCTTGCCCGATCCATTCCTTCCAATCAACGCCGTGGTTTCATTTTGGAATATTTCAATGTCAATGCCGTCGAGAACGACGTTGCCAGCAAAGCTTTTTGTTACATTCCTGAGTTCTATTATTCCCATGAACAGAATTATATCAGATGAAAGGCCCCAATTGAATGCCGGCATGACTTTGAATACGCGTTACCACTCCTTGCCAAGCACTTCTATTACGAATACTTTCGCCAGATCAGGGTCGAACTGGCTTCCGGCTCCGTTCTTTATTTCACTTATCGCCGTTTCAATTGTCAGCGGATCCCTGTACGGCCGTTTGCTCATCATCGCATCGAATGCATCGGCGATTGCCATTATCCTTGCCTGCAGCGGTATTTCATAAGTCTTGAGCCCCTGGGGATATCCGCTTCCGTCCCACTTCTCATGGTGGGCAAGCACATATCTGGATGCTTCCTGCATTCCCGGGGAATGGCTGAGTATCCTGTATCCCGTTTCCGGATGTTTTTTTATCTCTTCCCATTCGTCATCATCAAGCCGGCCGGCCTTGTTAAGCACGCTGTCCCTTACAGCAATCTTGCCTATGTCATGCAGGAGTCCGAGCGCGGTCAGTTCGTTGACCTTGTATCCAGGCATCCTAAGCACCCTTGCCATGTCGCCACAATACTGGCTTACCCTTTCGGAGTGCATTTGCTCGCGGCTGCTTCTTTCATACAGGGTGTCCATGATAAGCCTCAACAAGTCGCCCCTCTTGCTTGTCTTCTCATAAAGCTTGCTCGTGTACATGCTGTCCTCCGCTTCCTTTATGAGCTGCTCCTTTGTCTCAACCGCATTGGTCTTGACCGCAAGACCCATTGAGACTGACAGGGGCAATGTTTCCGCCGCCTCGCTGAACGCCTCATGAAGCCTGTTAAGCACGATCTCCGCCTGGGATTTAGTTGTCCTGGGCAGCATGAGGATGAAATCATCCCCGCCAAGGCGCACAAGCACATCCTGCTCGCCGCATTCGCCCTTGAGCACTCTGGAAGTCTTCATTAGCATCCGGTCGCCCTCATCGTGTCCCATCGTATCATTTATCATCTTAAGCCCGTTGACATCCGCAATAATCACGGCGAGCGGGTAATTCCTGAAGGTATCCAATCTGGGGAACTCTTCATCGAAGAAGCGCCTGTTGTAAAGATCGGTCAGGGTATCGTGGTAGTTCATGTATTCTATTTCTTCATAATGCCTCTTTATATCCGTGATGTCCTCGATTGTTCCCGCCATTACCTTCATGCCGTTTTCCGAAGGCGCAACGCCGCCTTTTATCCTGGCAATTATTTCGCGGCCGTCCTTTCTTGCCGCCCTGATGTCAATCTCAAAATTCCCCGCGCCTTCGGCCGACCTATTGAACATTTCCTTGAAACGCGAATAGTCGCCCTCTTCTATGAAATCCCTGTCCTTTCCTGGCGCAGGAATGAATTCCCCGGGCTCGCAGCCCAATATTCTGTAAATCTCATCCGACCAGTAAATGCTCCCGTTGTCAAGGTTTCTCTCCCAGTTCCCGACATGGGCTATGGCCTCGGCGTTTTCCAGCCTCACCGTCTTTTTCAACAGCTCGTTTTCATAAAGCTTCGTCTCGGTAATATTCCTGATGGTCCCGAATGTTTCCACGGCCTTCCCATCCTCATACCTTGCATTTCCAGTTACCCTTATGTACTTGACCTCTCCCCCGGAATCTATTATCCTGCATTCCAAATCAATCGGCCTCATTCCATTGATGGATTCCTCAAGGCTTTGCCAGAAATAGTTTTTGTCATCGGGATGGAGGAACTCATTGTATTTTTCCCCCGTAACCCTGAAGCTTTGCGGCTTGTGGCCCATTATCCTGTAAACCTCGTCCGACCAGTATATGACACCCTTCTTGTAATCCCTTTCCCAATGCCCGACATGTGCGTTTTCCTCCGCCCTCTTGAGCCTTCCCTCGCTTCCAAGAAGCCTCTGCTCATTCTCCTTGTAGTCGGTTATGTCCAGCAATGTCCCGATGGATTTGACCGGTTTGCCTTGTGCATCCTTTATATAGGTTCCCTTGGACCTGACGTGCCTTATGCTTCCGTCAGGCCTTAGAATCCTGTTTTCAAAATCATAATCGACTCCTTCTTTCATCGAGTCCAAAATGATCTTTTCAATCCTCTCCCTGTCGCCGGGATGAGTGGCGGCCATAATCCTTTCATAGTCCGCACCCTGAGTATCGGGATCGAGACCACAGATATGCAGGAAACCGTCGGAACATTCATACTTCCCTGTTTCCAAATCCATCACCCAGTTCCCAAGACGGGCTATTTCCTCCGCCTTCCTGAGCCTCAGTTCATTTTGAACCAATGCCTGCTCATATAACTTTGTTTCAGTAATATCCGAAAGGATTCCCCTTGCCTTGACAGGTTTCCCCTGCTCATCCTTCAATATTTTCCCCTCGGCCCTGAAATACCTAGTCCCGCCGTCAGGCCTTGACAGCCTGCCCTCATATGAGTAATCCCTTCCGTCCCTTATCGCCTTTTCCGAAATATCAAGTATCCGGCCGGCATCCTCCGGATGAAACCTGTCATGCAGGGCATCCGCCGAATCCATCTCTGAATCCGCGGAAAACCCGAATATCCTGTACAGCTCCTCAGAGAAAATATATCTTCCGGAAGCAAGGTCCCTTTCCCAATGCCCGGTATGTGACATCGCCTCGGCTTCCTTCAGCCTGTTCTCGCTTTCCGCTATTCTTTTTTCATTGAGCCTTATCTCTGTTATATCCTCGCCTGAAGACAACGTTCCCGTCACCGTACCGTGCTCATCCACAAGCGTGGTGTTGTTCCACCTGATGATCCGTTCCTCTGCCGAAGCAGTTATGACAGGATTCTCAACGGGTGCAATGTCCCCGGACGGTGATGACAGGACTTCATTCCGTATCCCGGCCACCGTTTCCCTGAATCTTTCCGGTATGAATTTTTCGACCCAGCTTTCCCCTATGACAGCCTCCTCGGCATGTCCCAGCACCTCGCAGGCCTTCCTGTTTACAAAACTGACCCGGCCTTCCAGGTCAAGCATGACAATAACCGACCCCACGAACCCAAGGTGGCGCCGGAAGGCTTCCTTTTCATAATCCATCCTGCGCTGCAAATTGATGCGGTTGGTTATATCCCTTAAATAACCAACCGCCTTCCCGGGCAAGCCCTGCACGTTACCGACTATATGCCCGTAAGAGTAAATTGTCCTTGTTTCATTGCCGCCGCCGTAATTTATTTCATAAATAACATCATACGGCTTCCCTTTTTCTATAAAATCATAGAAAGCTTTTCTCGCCGCCTTCTTGTCCCGGATAAACCTCAATATATCGTCGAAAACCAGGTCTTCATCTTTATAAGGCACCCCGAAGATGCCATAGGTCTCCTCCGACGCCCTGATTTTTCCCGTTCCGAAGTCGTATTCCCAGCCGGCGATCCGTCCGGCCGTCTGGGCGCTCCTGACACGGCTTTGGGCCAGCAAAAGGTCTTGTTCCAGTCTCGCCTTGTCAGATGCATCATACAAATATATGGCTAAAAGGCCCCCGGGAAGCTTTTCGGTGAAGTATTCGAAGTAAACCGTTTCGCCTTCCCTCTTCAATTTCGCCGTGAACCCGGAGCTGTTTTCCCCTCCGGGTCCTCCGTCGGCCTTAACGTTTTCATTCATGGCCCTGATATCTTCCAGAATCATCGAAAGGTCCTTGCCCGCAATCCCGCTTCGATGCATGCCGGTAAGAACAGCCGCTTTTTTATTTGAATAAACGATTTTCCCCGATGGGTCGGCAATTAGGAACCCTACCGGGATATTTTCGAAAAGCTTCCTGTACCTGAATATAATGTACCCCTGCATATTCATTCCCTGCCTTAATGGAAATTATATGCCATATCCTCCGATAAGGCAATAAAACAGAACAAATTTTATTTGATTAAATACCATTTGGCCAATGCAAGCCCACTGTTGTTAATTGCGTCCGGTTCGGCTACAATTATGTTGATTTTCTGACGGGGGTTTTTTATGGACAGATTCAGGCCTGCGGGCCGCGGCGTATTCTCGGCCACCCTGAGCTCATATGTGATGATGGCGCTTTACGCGGTTCTTCTCAATATGTTCGGGGAAATGCTTCCTTCTATAATCGAGGATTTCGGTATAAGCCTGTCAAAGGCGGGTCTTTTGCAGACATCCTTCAACATAGGAGGCATGGCCACTCTCGCGGCGTTGATTTTCTTTTCAGACCGTATAAGGAAGTCGCGCCTTGTATATTTCAGTTTCACAATAATAGCCGCAACCCTTGTCATTACCGGCCTCTTCGCACGCTCCTATATCCTTCTGACCGCTGCCTACATAATACTGGGCAGCACGACAAAGGTGTTCGATGTGTCGGTGAATATTTATATAAACGATATAAATACCTCCGGAAGAGAGTTCTTCCTGCAGGTTCTTCACGTATGCTTTGGCATCGGGGCCGTACTTGGCCCTCTTTTCGGCGCGGCAATGGCCGGAACCGCATTGGGCTGGAAATCAGCCTTTTTGGTCCTGGGCGGGGTATGCCTCGCGATGATCTTCATTTCATTCGTTACATTGTTCAGGACATCCGATTCTTTTGAAGCAAATGTTCCGGGCAATCAATCCGAAAGCATGGGAATAACCCAGTTGCTGAAGGAACCGCAGGTTTGGGTGCTGACCTTCGGGTCAATGTGCTTCAGCGGCTCATATGTGGCTCTTGTGACATGGTTCCCGACATATGCGGCGGCGCTTGCCAACGATACGAGGAAGTATTCCGGATTGATTATTTCAATGTATTTCCTTGGATTCGTCCTGAGCAGAATCCTCGCTTCCTTCATACTTACTCAGAAAAACGCCAGAAGGCTTATAATAATCACCGCTTTCGCGGGAAGCATGTCATTGCTGGCAGCTTATATTCTGGGCCAGACCTGGTCTTTCTTCGTATTCTTCCCCGCCGCGGGATTTTTCTCGGGCGCGACCCTTCCGATTATTATATTCGTCGGTTGCGTCAGCTTCCCAAGAAACACCGGGGGGGTTACTTCCATGCTGTATATAGGGGGTTCCCTGTCGGCTATGGTGCTTCCGTATGTAATCGGCGTGATCGGCGACTCCTCGGGCATCGCCGGCGCCATGCCCCTTACCGCATACATAATACTTGCCGCGGCATTTGCGGCTTTCCTGATCAAGCGCCGCGATTTCTAAATTAAAAGCATTTATATTATTCCCGGACGGGTTTTACCGGTGATATGCCCCAATGGAATCATGCATTGAATCCCGTCATTTCAATCATTCGCCACTATATGATTGATTATAGCCTTGTATTCTTCCAGCGCTGTCTTTCCGGAATCAGAAAGCCTGTAGCAACCCCTTCCGGTTCTCTCAAACCATCCGTAATGATTGTCATACAGAATCCTGGTGATGCCCGGGGTACAGCCTGCGTTTTTCAGCTCAGTGGTGCTCATTGCTTCCTTGTTTCTCATTTCATATGCCGCCCTCAGGGAGTTTTCCCTGTATGACGTTACAAGCTTGCTGCGCACGCTGCCCGCCTTATTGAAATCCGCCGACCTTCCCTCGATTTCCCTTATGAGCCCGGCTGTTCTTCCCGATGACGATGCCCGGCTTCTCTTCATGTCGAAACTCCCCGGTTCGAATTCTACGGCCGCGTATGGCTCCCTTGCATCCAGTGCAACCAGTATCAGGCCTATGCCCAGTCTTCTTAATAGATAAGCCTTGTCCCTGAAGTCCTTTCCGAATCTTCTTTTATATGCAGGCCTTGGAACGGCGGCATATACGGAATCGGTCATCCGCTGTCTTTTCACGAGCTGCGTGAGCAGTTTCAGGTTGATCGAGGTCTTTAGTTCCACTATCAGCAGCCTGCCGTCTTTTACCGCGGCAATGTCGGCGTCCATGACTTCACTCCTGATTGAATAGCCCTGACTCTCAAGGAATTCCTTTACCGGCGGATACAGGTCGGTCTCTTTCATAACCTGTCCCTTCCATCTTCCAAAAATGGAATCCTGACGATGGCATATCCCGAAAACAATCCGTCAGGTATGTTGATTTCGACCCACTCGCCGTCCGTCCCGGCCACAAGGCTTATCTCTTCATCGAATTCCGGGCTGACAAGGTATGCCTGGGAAGCTCCGGGAATCCTGATCCGGATGTTCGCCTTGAATGTTTTCGCCGCATCTCTTTCAAATGCCGGTATTTTATCGGAATGACCCGCATCATGGCTGCAATCGTCCAGCGTACCCGCGGCGTTTATTATATGGATCAGCACATTCCGTTCATCAGCGTCGTACATCATATAGCAATTCACAATCCCGCTTGATTCGGACGGCATCATCGATTTCAATATGTATGGCCCGAGTATGCGGTCGGCCTCGGCGGCCATTGCGCCCGCCTTGTATCCGGGCGGTCTGCGCCTGCCCGCGGTTCTCTGCCATCTGTCCACATTAAGCGGTTCATAATAGTCGTTGTCAAGGCCTGTTTCCCCTATGCGCATGATCCTGCCCTTGCCGACAAAAAGCTCCGACCCGCCGTCTGGTCCGGGAGGCACCGAAGGCAATCCTTGGATTCGTTCCAGTTCTTCCCCGCTCCTGTAAGTTCCATCCGGCTTTCTTTCGCCTGGTTTCCCCGTATATACGACCGTTCCGCCTTCCCGGGCGAAATCATAGATTTTTTCGAATTCCCCGTCCCCCATCATCCGCGCATCCGGGACCAGCAGGCATCCGTGGACGCTGCGATCTATCTTGCTTTCGCAAGCAAAGACCATGTCCGTTGAATATCCTGCGAATACCAGGGCCTGCGTCCAGCTTTTTACAGCCGTAATGTGACGGGACTTTCCCGGATCGCAATAGTTCGCGGTTTCATATGACCAATAGACAGTGACATCCGCCTTCTTTTTCTGTCCCGCCAGGATATTCCTGTGCCTGACCTCGAACTCCCTGAATTTTCTTTCAATTTCGCATATGTCCTCTCCTTCCGGCGTCGCCGTGAAAAGCTGGCCCCAGGCCATGCTGAGCGACCATGCGAAATAGAAGCTGTCGAACCTGTCCGGGTAGAACATCGACATCGAAGGAACATCAGCCAGCCTTCCCATGTTGAACCTGTGGGCGGCCTCCGTGAGGAATTGCGGCCATGAATGCTTAATCACATATGAGAAACAATTCTCCTGAAATACCCAGTCCCACAGGTGCAGCGCTTTTTCAAATGCATATCCGGTCCAGTTGAAGGCGATGTTTCCCGAGACATAGTTTGGCCGCAGCAGCTCCAGTCCAAGGTCTTTGAAATGAGCGGTGACATCCTCATGGAATCGAAGCGTCGAGTTTCTTTTGAATTTTTCCCATGCCACATACGCAGGATTGTCGAAATCGCCATGAAACCGCTCCCACTCCCGTCCGGGAGCCGGAAGCACATATCCCGTCTCATCCTCAAACAGGCCCCTGCAATGGCTGCATGCGCAGGCATGCCCGGCCCCGAAATACTGGACATCATCGGTCATTATGCCGTCAACCCCTGTTATTGCATAAAGTTTTTCGAGATATTCAAAATACTCTTTCCTGTACCCGGGATTATTAAAGCACATGCACCAGCCCTTGTAGCTTGACCTTGCCCAATGGCCGGTGCGCCCGTCAATCTGCCTGTATTCCGCGGTGGCAGCCGTGTTTCCTTCACGGGCATATTCCCTGAGGCCTTCCCAGGAGTCAATCGAACTGAGCCTTTTGCCAAGCACCCTTTCCATATAGTCCCATTCGTCATCGTCAAGCGGGTCGAAGGTCAGATGGGAGGAGTGATGCTCCACGACCTTGATATTGTGGGCATGGCATGCTCCGACTATGTTTGCGAGGCACTTGTTTATGATATCCCAGTGCTGTTTCATGCTCCACCTGAAATGAGTGCAGCTGAAGGTAATGACTATATTTATTCCCGATTCCGCAAGCTTGCGGGCCTTGTCATCGAAATCCAACTTCGTGAACTTGAAAATTTCGTCGTCGTTATACCAGAAAAATCCGAATTTTGCATTCCACTTTTCGTCCATGCCCCTCCGATCAGCCCAATGTTTTCTTGTAAAGATTAGGCACCGATATCCTGTGGTCCACGCAGAAGTGGAAACCCTTGCCGCCCCTGCTGACAGGCCGGTTCACAATGTTCTTTCTGGGCCTGTAGTAATAGTGAGGGTCGTCATATGTTAATTTGCGCTTGTAGTCCCCCAGGTCGATCAGGTCGAAGTTAGCGGTCGTTATCCTGAATACATCGTACCCCAGGTTCCTGGAGATCGAAAGCGCCTTTAGGAAAACCTCCGGTCCGATGACCCCCGAGCCGAAGTTCATGAAAACCCCTCCGTCCAGCCTCGACACGGATTCGCAGTATCGCTTGAAATCAACCCCGCTCGCCGCTCCTATGGCGCCCATGGAACAAATCGGATGCTGGTGGATTATATCCGTTCCAAGCGCAATATGATATGTGGCAGGCACATTGTTCACATAAGCCTGGTACAGGACGCAATCCTCTTTATATGGAAACAGCTCCGGATTCTGCCCTATATATACCGCAAGGCTTTCGCCGTAGCCCATTCCCAGCGACGCCCCCTTGTTAATCGCCTCGTTCATCATCCTCCCGGTTTCTTCCCACATCCCGAACGACCCGTCCTCAATCGCCGTCGGAACATCCTCGGATGTCCCGCCGTTGTATGCAAGCTCGAAGTCATGTATGCTTACGGACCCGTTGCCCGAAACATGGGTGATTGTTCCGTTTTTCATCATTTCGATGATATATCTCGACAATCCGCTTTTTATGACATGGCCGCCCATGGAAAATATTACGGGGCTTCCTGATGCCCTGGCTTTTCGCACCCTGTCGCAGAGGTCGTCAAAATCCGGGTTGCTCCAATTTGGAACCGGGTCTGTCGCAGGGCTGGCCATGTTGTCAATCCGCACAAGGTCGTACCGGCCCTTTACTGACCACGTTTTTATTTTTGAAAAATCAAGCGTTTTATATTTCATTTTATAAATCCTTCAAAAACCGGTAGGTTTCATCCATGAAGAAGGACATTCCTTCATGCTTGAAATCAGGATATACCTTGATTTCCTTTTTGCAGGTCATGTTGTTGTATGCGGCGAAAACCGTGGAAGGCGGGCATATGTCGTCCAAAAGGCCTATTCCGCACAGTACATCGGCCTTGATCCTCTTTGCGATGTTTACAAGGTCTATGTATCCCAGTTTTTCGAATATCTCGGCTTCCCTTAGATGCTCGGGGTCGAACGACCTGAAGTAATACCTGAGCTCGTCATATGCGGCCACATCCAGGTCCATGTCCCAGACCCTTTTGTAATCACAAAGGAAGGGATGGAGGGGCGCCGCCTTTTTAATGCGGGGCTCCAGCGCCGCGCATGCGATCGTCAGGGCTCCTCCCTGCGAATTCCCCCAGCATCCTACCCGGTCTTCATCCACGTCGTCCATGGCCATCAAAATGCCGGAGAGCTGTGCGCAATCCAGGAAAATGTGCCTGAACATCAGGTTGTGCTTGTCGCCGTCAAGGCCCCTTACTATATTCCCCTTTATTGTCGTTCCCACGTAACCACCGGAATCCTCGGACCTGCCGCCCTGGCCGCGTACATCCATCGCCGCCACGCTGAAGCCTGCAAGCGCGAACCCGAGATACTCGTGCCATCCGCCGCTGTCGCCGTAATATCCATGGAATCTCAGTATTGCAGGATTCTTCTCTTCAGGCGGGTTTTCCGGCTTCAGGAGCTTCGCATATATCCTGGCGCCCCTTACGCCCGTAAAAAACATGTCGTAGCACTTCACTCCCGGCCATTCGAAAGCGGCCGGAACCAGCTCGATATTTGGATCCACGGATTTCATCTCATCTATGGCATCGTCCCAATACCGGTCGATGTCCGGCGGACAAATCCCGGACCCCATATATTTCTTAAGCTCAGCCAATGGTTTGTCAAGAACAGGCATATCCTACCCCCCGATTGTTTATTCTTCATACATTTTATATTATACTCCACCCAATAAAAAGCCATGTCAAAAAAAACATGGGATTATCAAACAGTTGCCCAAGGCAACTGTTTGATAA
>JAFGQE010000163.1 GCA_016935835.1 Clostridia bacterium
AAAGGAGGATGCGGCCAGGCATATTTATGAGCTTGCGCTGCTGGCTGCGGGCAAGCTTGACGCCAAGTCTATCGGAGCATTTATCAAAAGAAGCGGGGGTATACTCGAGAAGACGGTCGGGGCCGGCGAGACGGCCGGCGACAATGAGGATTCAAAAGAGACCGGGCGGGAAAAAACAGAATGACAAACTGAAGGTGCATCAGGCACCTTCAGTTTTATCAACGATTTGATTGGGGTTTATTATGGTTGGTGTGAAAAGAATATATGTGGAAAAGAAACCGGGTTTTGATATAGAGGCTGCCGGACTTCTCCACGACCTGATGCATCTTCTGGGAATCAAGGGTTTGGAACGCCTCCGGATAGTTAACAGATATGATATTGAAGGAATAACGGAATCAGAGTATTCAAAGGCAAGGGAAACAGTTTTTTCAGAACCGCCCGTTGATTATGTCTGCGATGAGATACTGCCGATTGGAAAAGGGGAAGTGGCCTTTGCATATGAATATCTTCCGGGGCAATATGACCAAAGGGCGGACTCGTGCGCACAGTGCATACAGCTTATAACCCAAAAAGCAATGCCGGTTATCAGAACTGCACGGGTTATAGTTTTAAAGGGAAAGATTTCCGAGGATGATTTTGAAAAAATAAAGAAGCATTTGGTGAATCCGGTTGACAGCAGGATTGCCTTGCTTGAAAAGCCCGTTGCACTTGGACTCGAATTGACGATTCCGGAACTAATCGAAACTTTTGAAGGATTCATAGACATGGATTCAGACGCCAGGAAAAAATTCATGATTAAAAATGGCCTGGCGATGAGCATTGAGGATCTGGAATTCATACAAAAGTATTTCAAGCATGAAGAAAAACGTAATCCGACCGTAACCGAGATACGCGTAATAGATACATATTGGTCCGACCATTGCAGGCATACAACCTTTTTGACGAATCTGGACGGAGTTGCATTCAAGAACTCAAGATACCTGGAAAAATGCAGGGAATCCTATGATATGTATAGGGAGGCCCGGAAAAAGCTGCACGGGGACAGGCCCGCAAAACCTGAATCACTGATGGATATCGCCCTTATGGCTATGAGGGAAATGAGGGCTGAAGGCAAATTGGCGGATCTTGAGGTTTCAGATGAGATAAATGCCTGCAGCATGGTAGTCAATGCTGATGTCGGCGGGAAAAGTGAAGAATGGCTTGTAATGTTTAAAAATGAAACGCACAACCATCCGACCGAGATAGAACCCTATGGGGGCGCGGCCACATGCCTGGGCGGTGCAATCAGGGACCCGTTGTCAGGCCGTTCGTATGTATACCAGGCAATGAGGGTAACTGGATGTGCGGATCCTACGGCGGATGTAAAGGACACGCTTCCCGGTAAGCTGCCTCAAATCAAGATAACGAGGGAGGCGGCTCACGGATACAGCTCATACGGGAATCAGATCGGCCTGGCGACAGGCCAGGTCCATGAGGTATACGACCCTGGCTTCCTGGCAAAAAGAATGGAGATCGGTGCTGTAATAGCCGCAGCTCCAAGAGATAACGTAAAGAGGCTGGGAGCGGACCCGGGGGATCTGGTGTTGCTGCTGGGGGGCAGGACAGGCAGGGACGGCTGCGGCGGGGCCACCGGCTCTTCCAAGGAACACACAGAAGAATCGCTTGCCCAATGCGGTGCGGAGGTTCAAAAAGGCAATCCGCCCACGGAAAGAAAGATTCAGAGGCTTTTCAGGAATCCCCGGGCCAGCCGCCTCATTAAAAAGTGCAATGATTTCGGAGCGGGTGGGGTGGCCGTCGCCATTGGAGAACTTGCTCCGGGGCTTTCAATTGATCTTGATAAGGTGCCTAAAAAATACGAAGGCCTTGATGGTACGGAACTTGCCATCAGCGAATCACAAGAGAGAATGGCTGTGGTTGTCGACCCTGCCGATGCCGTCGGTTTCATCGAACTTGCCCGGGAAGAAAACCTTGAATGTGAGGTTGTGGCGGAAGTCATGCAAGAAAAACGCCTGCAAATGTTCTGGAACGGCGCCTGCATCGTCGATTTATCCAGGGAATTCCTTGACACAAATGGCGCGGCCCAGCATGCCATGGTACAAGTTGATGCTCCTGATGATGAATCATACTTTGGCAATCCAGTCGGGAATAACCTTCTTGATAAGCTGAGGAATCTGAATTCATGCTCTTTGAAAGGCCTTGCCGAGAGATTTGATTCGACCATCGGGGCCGGAAGCATCATCATGCCATTCGGGGGAAAGCACCAGATGACGCCCCAGGAAGGAATGGCCGCCAGGCTTCCTGTGGACAAAGGAGACACAAATACGGCTACTGTCATGACATTTGGCTACAATCCACGCATCGGTTCATGGAGCCCGTTCCACGGAGCCTTATATGCAGTACTGGAAAGTGTTTCAAAGGTAGTCGCGATGGGCGGTGACGCATCAAGGATACGCCTGACCCTGCAGGAATATTTTGAGAAACTCGGCAAAGACCCTGCCAGGTGGGGCAAGCCTTTTGCAGCATTGCTCGGAGCGTATTATGCACAAAAAAAACTGGGTATTCCCGCAGTGGGTGGCAAGGACAGCATGTCGGGCACATTCATGGACATTGATGTTCCTCCCACGCTGGTCTCGTTTGCCGTATCAGTCGCTGAATCAAGCAAAGTTGTATCCTCGGAATTCAAGAAAGCCGGGTCAGATGTAGTACTTTTGGATTTGCCTGTCGGTGCAGATCATGTTCCCGATTTATCCGTTGCATTGGAGAAGTACAGAGAATTCAAGAGATGTGTTGACGAGGGACAGGTCCTGTCCGCTATGACGGTCAAGGAAGGCGGGATAGCTGAAACGGTCGCAAAGATGGGATTTGGAAATGCAATAGGATTTAAAAGCAATGGCGCGCTGGAAGAAAATGAATATTACAAGCCGAAGTACGGATGCATTGTCGCAGAGGTCGTCGGTTGCACCCGGTTTAGGGTAATCGGAAATACCAGGAATGAAAAAAATGTTGAAATGGAAAAAAGTATATACTCTTTGGATGAGCTTTTGGATGTTTTCACACAAACTCTTGAAGAGGTATTTCCGACCAAAACAGAATCCATGGGGGAAACTCCCCGCGAGGAGCTGCATAAATATGAAAAACAGATCATAAAGCACAAGGGAATTGCCAGGCCCAGAGTGTTCATACCGGTATTTCCGGGGACGAACTGCGAGTATGATTCCGGTTATGCTTTCGAAAAAGCCGGGGCAGAATCAAACCTGATGGTATTTAGAAATATTTCAGCAGGGGATGTAAGGGATTCCGTTGATATAATGACGAAATTAATCAAGGCAAGCAATATAATAATGATCCCGGGCGGCTTCAGTGCAGGCGACGAGCCCGAGGGCTCGGGTAAATTCATCGCAACAGTATTTCGAAACCCATATATTTCGGAAGCGGTAATGGAATTGTTGGAAAAGAGGGATGGACTTATATTGGGAATATGCAATGGCTTCCAGGCGTTGATAAAGCTGGGCCTGCTTCCCTATGGAGAAATCCGACCCATGGCTTCAGACAGCCCGACGCTTACATTCAACTCAATAGGACGGCATGTATCACGAATGGTTCAGACAAAAGTGACATCTGATAAATCCCCATGGCTAAGCCTTGTCAACGCAGGCGACATTCATACGATCCCGGTAAGCCACGGGGAGGGAAGGTTTATTGCGGATGAAAGCCATTTCGAGGACTTGTTCAGAAACGGGCAGGTTGCGACCCAGTATGTCGACACTGAAGGCAGGCCGACCTATGATTCGAGATTCAATCCAAACGGCTCCATGCATGCCGTCGAAGGAATAACAAGTTTGGATGGCAGGATATTCGGCAAGATGGGCCATTCGGAAAGAATAGGGACTTATATATCCAAGAATATACCCGGCGACAAGGATCAACTGATATTTGAAGCCGGTGCAAGATATTTCAGATAGGAGAAAAATGGGATTATACGAGATTCATTGCCACACCGGCGAAGTCAGCGTATGCGGCCGGGTGGATGCAGAGAGAGTGGTGTTGCTGCATAAAGAGGCCGGGTATGAAGGAATATGCATCACGGATCATTATTATGACGGATATTTTGAAAAAAACAGTCCGCTGAGCGACGGGGACATTGTTGACAGATATCTGCAAGGCTATAGAAAGGCAGCGGCCTTTGGTAAAAAAATAGGGTTGAAGGTGTTTCTTGGCATGGAGCTGCGATTTACCGAAAATCCCAATGATTATCTGGTTTTTGGCATGACCGAAGAAATGATCAATTCAAATCCAAGGATGTTCGAAATGGGCTTGAAAGCTTTTTCCGAGACTTATAAAGACAAAGGCATCCTGTTAATACAGGCGCATCCGTTCAGAGACCATATGATTCCGGCAAATCCGTTGTTCCTTGATGGAATAGAGGCAATTAATGCAAACCCCAGGCATGATGCAAAAAATCATATGGCAGCTGCTTATGCGGATACGCATGGGCTGATCAAGACCGCGGGAAGCGATTATCATCAGGAATGTGATATTGCGCTGGCTGCAATAGACTTCGAGAGAACGTTGAATGATGCCGGGGATATGATATTAGCGCTCAGAAACCGGGAATATAAAATCGTCGGGTGATTCAGGCCGCGCAAATGAGATTGAGGCCAGGGAAATGATTAAGAAAAAGAAAGCGTTATATATTTTGGATGAAAAAGCCTTTGACCAAATCTATGGTTGTGATGAGCGCGCCAGGATATCCGATATGGTTGACATATACGCGGAACCACTGACATCAGGGCTGGCAATCAAAAGACATGATTTGCTTTCGGATTGCGAAATAATTATTTCA
>JAFGQE010000020.1 GCA_016935835.1 Clostridia bacterium
TAGCCGTAATCAAACAGCATCGGGCCCATTATATCCTCAACATAGGACGGAAAGATAAACCCGTCGGATGTGTCTTTTCCGTTTTTCGCTATTTCCCTTACACCCGCATCAAATACCGCCTTCATGAAGGAATTGCCGTAATCGAAAAAATATGTTCCCCTTTCGCACAGGACTCTGATCAGGCCGAAGTGCTTTTTCAGGGATTCATCCACAAATTTTCCAAATGCCTTCTTGTCCGTCCGCAGCATTTGCGTGCGCTGTTTGAAATCAAGGCCCTGGGGGCAATATCCTCCGTCATACGGCGCATGGCATGAAGTCTGGTCCGAAAGCAAGTCTATGTGTATGTTGTTTTTCACGGCGTATTCAAGGATATCGATGATGTTGCCATGGTATGCGATGGATCCGGCTTGTCTTTTATCCAGCAATTCCGAGGCCAGGGCGAACGCCTCGCCCGGCTTGCCGGTTGTCTTTCCGACCCATCCCTGCCCCTGCCTTGTGGTTATCCTGGAATCATCGACTTCCGCGATTATGCCCACTCCCCCGGCGATTTCGATTGCCTTGGGCTGCGCGCCGCTCATTCCGCCAAGGCCGGAGGTCACGAAAAGCCTGCCCTGCAGATTTTCATCATTCTTAAGCCCGAGCCTGAGTCTTCCGGCATTGATAAGGGTGCTGTAGGTTCCGTGCACTATTCCCTGCGGGCCTATGTACATCCATCCTCCCGCGGTCATCTGGCCGTAATTCGATACACCGAGCGCGCATGCCCTGGACCAGTCGCCGGGATTGTCAAACATACCGACCATCAGGCCGTTTGTGATAACGACCCTCGGACTTCTTTTGTCCGATTTGAATAATCCAAGGGGGTGTCCGGAGGATACAACAAGCGTCTGCCTGTCAGTCATTGCTTCAAGGTACTTCTTGATCAGCCTGTATTGCATCCAGTTCTGGCACACCTGCCCGGTTTCGCCATATGTCACAAGCTCATACGGATACAGCGCTATGTCAAAGTCAAGATTGTTGTCTATCATGACCTGAAACGCCCTGCCTTCGATGCAGCCGCCCTTATATTCGTCCAGCGGTTTGCCGTATATCCTGCCGGGCGGCCTGTAACGGTATCCGTATATCCTGCCCCGGGTCATCAGTTCGTCAAGAAATTCGGGCGCCAGTTTTTCGTGCAGGCCTTCCGGTATATACCTCAGCGCATTTTTCAGCGCCAGCTTTATTTCATTTTGGTTGAGCGGCAGCTCCCTTGCGGGGGCCCTTCTGATATTTTTGTCAAACGGATGATATGCGGGCAATTCATCATCGAGCCTTATGTCCACACCTTTTGATTTTTCAGATTCACCTGTCATTGCGCACCCATGCCTTTATCAATCATTGTATTGAATTTCTCATCCATGATAAGCTTTTCCAGGTTGTTTATATCCTCATACATCTCACGGTCGCACAGCAGCATATCCACTTTTTCCCTGATTAAATTATACGCCTTTTGTGTTGCCGTTCCCAGTTTTCTTTTGCTTCCAAGGTCAATCGCCTGGCATGCGCACATCATCTCCATGGCGATCACCCTTCTGACATTCCTGTATATTTCCCTGGCTTTTCTGGCGCCTATCGTGCCCATCGACACATGATCCTCCTGATTGCCCGAGGACGGGATGGAATCGACGCTCGCCGGATGGGACAGCACCTTGTTCTCGGAAACCAGTGCCGCCGCGCTGTACTGAACTATCATGAAACCCGAATTCAACCCGCCGTTCTCCACAAGGAATGCCGGCAGCCCGTTGAGCGCCGGATTGACCATCCTTTCAAGCCTGCGCTCTGATATGTCGGCAAGTTCCGCAAGGGCGATGCCCAGCAGGTCGAACGCGAGGGCCACCGGCTGTCCATGAAAGTTTCCGCCTGAGATCCCTTCCATCGTATCGTGGAATATTATCGGATTGTCCGTCACCGAGTTCATCTCTATCACGACCTTTTCCATTACGAACCCGATGGCATCCCTGCTCGCCCCATGCACCTGCGGGGTGCACCGGAGCGAATATGCATCCTGAATCCTGCCGTCCCCCTGCATTACCGTGCATTCGCTGCCCCTGAGCATCCTCAGCATGTTTTCCGCCGTATATATCTGTCCGGCATGCGGCCTGAGGGCATGAAGCCTTGGGTCCAGCACGGATATTATCCCGTGAAGAGCTTCGTAAGTCATTGACGCCGACAGGTCTGCGACATCCTGGAGTTTCATCGCATCATAAACGGTCAGCGCTCCTACGGAAGTCATGACCTGGGTGCCGTTTATCAATGCAAGCCCCTCCTTTGCGGCAAGTTCGACGAGTTCTATGCCCGCCTCCTTCATGGCTTCCCTTCCGGACATTATCTTTCCCCCGTACTCAGCCTTGCCCATTCCAAGCATCGGCAGGACCATGTGGGCGAGGGGAGCCAGGTCCCCGCTTGCGCCCAGCGAGCCTTTTTCAGGTATCAGCGGGTGGACGCCTTTATTGAGCATGTCCACCATTGTCCGTATTATTGACTGCCTTACGCCGGAATAACCCATGCACAGGTTGTTGATGCGGAGCAGGATTATGCCCCTCACCGTTTCGGTATCGAAAAAATCCCCGCTTCCGACCGCATGCGAAACTATGAGGTTCCTTTGTATTATCCTTGACTCTTCCTTTGTCACGCATACATCGCTGAACCTTCCGAATCCCGTCGTAACGCCATAGACTATCTTTCCGCTTTCGACGAAGTCATCCACGGCCTGCCTTGATTCATTTATTCTTTTAATGGCTGTGTCTGAAACCCCGACTTTTGAGCCCTTCCTGCATACTGCGATAAAGTCCTCCAGCGTAAGCTTTCCATCGCCTATGGTAACTCTTTTCATGAGAATCATCCCTGCTTTCCTTCCCTTGCGGGAAAATAAACAAAAGGCAAAGTAAGCTGTGCCAAGCACAATTCACCTTGCCTTCTTGCATCTGATATCTTAAGGCCTTTTATTCAACTGACAACATCATATGCCCCTGCCCCCAGCATGTCAACATGCCAACCGGACCGGTACAATAACCCCTGGGGTTTTTGACACGCTTTTTATAGTAACGTTGGGATACTTCGGCCAAATTTGCTATACTATGCATATGCTGATTGAAACGGAGGATTTTATGGATTACCCGATATTATTTGAACCGCTTTACAAGGATTATATATGGGGCGGAAGAAAGCTTGAGCAACTGGGCAAGAGGCTCCCGGACGGCATTGTTGCCGAAAGCTGGGAAATAGCATGCCATCCTTCGGGCACGGGAATTATCGCAAACGGCCGATATAGCGGAATGGGCCTTGACAGGCTGCTTGAAGTCAAAGGGCCGGAAGTTCTGGGTACAGTTGTATATGCCCTGAGCCATGGCAGGTTTCCTCTTCTGATCAAACTGATAGATGCCAATGGCGATTTATCCGTCCAGGTTCATCCTGACGACGACTACGCCCGCGCACATGAAAACGGCGAGCTGGGCAAGAGCGAAATGTGGTACATTGTGCAATCGGAACCCGGCTCAAGGCTGGTTTCAGGCGTCAAGCCCGGCGTTACCAGGGAAATGTTTCAAAAGGCAGCGGCCGACGGCACCATATCGTCATATCTTGGATATGTCGATGTTAGGCCGGGCGACTGTTTCGATATCCCTGCCGGCCACGTTCATGCGATAGGCAGGGGCAGCATCATCTGCGAGGTGCAGCAGAATTCCAATACCACGTACAGGGTCTTTGATTACGACAGGACGGACCAAAACGGCAACAAGCGGCCGCTTCATATGGAGAAAGCGCTCGATGTCATTGATTTCAATTCCCGCGGGGGCAAATGCAAAGGACTGGAAATTTCAACGAAAGCATGCAACCGGACTTATCTTAAAGCAAACAAATACTTTGCCGCCGAGCATATCGAGCTAAACGGCTCCATGGCGGAAGACACACGCGGCGAGCGGTTCCATTGCCTTACGGTATTGTCAGGAAGCATTGAGATAAATGGGACTGAAGTACCAGGCGGACATTCCTGCCTCATCCCGGCTTCAGCCGGATCCTATGAGGTCCGCGGAATAGCACGGATCATAAAATCATATGTGCCCGATATAGAAAAAGACATCATAAAACCGCTGTCCGAGGCGGGCTATGGCATACATGAAATCGCCGCTGTGACAGGATGACCAGGGTTTTTAAACAAAATATCAATTCGAGTTAACACGCTTGCCGACAATCCTAACGAAAAGGAAACACCTGGTAGTGTTTCCTAAGCGGTGTGGGAATGAGCCTGCTTTTTCGCCTTTTTTCCTTGTGTCGCCGTTTCCTGTCAAAGCGTTCCTCAACTTCGTTTCCGGTACGCTTTTTGCGGAAAAGGCTGCGAA
>JAFGQE010000002.1 GCA_016935835.1 Clostridia bacterium
CCGCAGGGGTTCGAGATATACAATGGATCGCCGATCGTGTACAGCACGGGTAACTTTCTGTTTGACACCCCTTATACGGGACAGGCATACAGGGAAGATGATTTGTGGTGGAAAGGATACATGGCTGTCCTGGTGATCAAAGACAGGGGAAAGACCAATCTGGAGATCATCCCCGTCGAATCAGGGCCAGGTGGTACGAAAGTCGCAAGATTGAACCGCCGGAAAACCGTGGAATTCCTTGCGTATCTGCGATATATCAGCAATATCATAGCTGACAGGGAAAAGGTCCTTGATCACTGGAATGCCTGGTGTGTGCAAAATGGACCCTGGTGGGTTGAGAAATTAAAGAAATTCGAGTTTCCCTATGATATGTCGGACCGGGAAAGGCATATGGCGGCAATGGTGATCAGGAACGGGCAGACGTGCGAGGCGCACCGGGAGACCATCACTACTTTTTTCAAACTGGCTGCGGCCGGACACACCGAAGGACATGAAGCAATCATTGAAAAAACAAGGATTCTTCAAAGGGGCCTGATACCATCGGAATGAACTGAATTTGCCTTTGTTCCCGTAAGAAAATATTGTTAACCCGCTTGTTGTATTGGCTGTGTTTTTGCATTATCATGGAAATTGAATTTTAACACGGAGGATTCTTCATGCAGAAGAAGCTTAGCTACCAGGACCGGCTGGACTCGATAAACAGACTCAAGGCCATACATACTTTGCAAAAGCAGCGGATATACGGAACGGACGGTTACTGGGACATGGATGACAAGGGTCTGATTCCTCCCCCGGGGGACTGGGAGTTCGCGCCCGAATCAAACAGGGCCGACGGACTGTTCACCGGCAACTTCCTGTGCGGTAAAAACTACCGCAGACTCCTTGAGACGCACCCGGTCTACATAGATCCGATGAGCTCCATTGCAGGCGGATGGATGCATAGTTTCTATAACATCAAATCCCCTCTGTGGGACGACCGCTTTGATTTTTCGCACCTGCATGAGAAACAGAGAAAATACGACCTGGTCCACGGCATAGGCGGAATCCAGCATTTCAACATAGACATGAAGATGGGACTTGAACTTGGTTTCGGGGGACTCCTTGAAAAGGTCGGGAAATTTGCGGAACTGAACAAGGGAAAAGCCGATGATTTCTATGAAGCCGAACGGAATACAGTCCTTGGCATACAGGACTGGATAAGGCGCCATGCCGTTGCCGCGGCTGAAATGGCCGGCACCGAGGACAGGCCTGAAATCAAGGAAAACCTTCTCAAGATGGCAGCCGTCAACACGAAGCTGGTTGATTCACCTCCGGGAACTTTCCATGAGGCGGTTCAATGGGTCGCATGGTTTTTAATGTCCGCCGTAATGTACAATTTCAGCGGGGCGGGAGGGGCGATCGACGATTATCTTTATCCATATTATCTGGCGGATAAAAAAGCCGGTCTGATAGACGATGACGAAGCCATATTCCATCTCGCATGCCTGCTGGTCAAGGACAACCAGTACTACCAGATATGCGGAACAAAGGAGGACGGTTCGGACAGGACGAATGACATTTCATTTTTCATGATAGAGGCCGCCCACAGGCTGAAGGTTCCCACCAGCATTTGTCTTCGCGTTCACAAGGACATCAATCCTGAAATAATGAAGCTTTCTGTCAAGTATCTCTTTGGGGACAAGCTTGGAACCCCGTCATACCTGGGCGATGAATCCATGAACGAGGGTTTTGTCAGGAACGGCTACCCTATGGAACTCGCAAGGCAGCGTGCCAAGACCGGATGCCACTGGTGCGCGCTCCCGGGAACAGAGTATACGTTGAATGATATCGTCAAGATAAATTTTCTCGCCGTTTTTGACACCGCGCTGAGGGAATATTATCAAAATCTTCCAAAACAACCTTCTGCGGAAGGATTGTACAAGGAATTTATCAGACACCTGAGGGAAGCTGTCCTTACCATTGCGGAGGGCGTGGATTTCCACATTGAATACATGAGGTATGTTTTCCCGGAGCTTGTACTTAATCTGCTTTGCCATGGTCCCATCGAAAAAGGCGCGGACATAAGCACAGGAAGCGTGGAGTATATGAATATATGTGTCGACGGCGCGGGCATTGCGACTGTAGCGGATTCCTTCGGCGCGATAGACGCAATGGTAGGGGAAGGCAGGACGATTTCATGGGACAGGCTTATGGAGCTGCTTGATGCGAACTTTGAAAACGCGGAGCTTGAAAGGCTGATGCTTGACAGGGTTCCCAAATACGGTTCCGGAGGGTCGCGGTCCGACGATTTCGCCGTAAGGATATCCCGTGATTTTTCCGCCATTGTCAAGGAAAGGCTCACCCCCGGGGGAAGAAACATGATACCGGGTTTGTTTTCATGGGCGAACACCATACCCATGGGCAAATCGGTCGGGGCAAGTCCCAACGGAAGAAAGGCGAGGGCTCCGATCAACCACGGGGCGAACCCGCATCCGGGGTTCTCAAAGGCGGATACCCCGACCGGACTTGCAAATGCGGTGGCCTCGGTGCAGTGCGGATATGGCAACACGGCCCCGCTTCAGCTGGAGTTCGACCCGCATTTCGGAATTGACGAAGGCGGCGTCAACCTTGTAGTGTCATTCATCAGGAGCTTCATGGCCATGGGGGGCACGCTTCTTAATATAAATATAGTGAACAAGGAGAGAATCCTTGAGGCCCACAAGGACCCCGCCAAGTATCCGAACCTGATAGTCAGGGTGACGGGTTTCAGCGCATACTTCGCAAGCCTATCGACGGATTTCCGTCAGCTTGTCGTCGACAGGATAGTGGAAGGGCTGTAAATGACCGGGGTTGTATTCGACATACAAAGATTCTCAGTGCACGACGGCCCTGGAATAAGGACCACGGTCTTTATGAAGGGCTGTTCGCTTGCCTGCGCATGGTGCCACAATCCCGAATCGATATCCCCGCGCAAGGAAATACAGGCTTACTTGTATAAATGCATAGGATGCGGCAGATGCGTCGAAGTGTGCGGAACGGGCGCCCAATCCATGAGTGAACTTGGAAGGGTCTATGACAGAAGCTTATGCACAGGATGCGGGAGGTGCGTCGAATCCTGCTATTCCGGAGCATTGGTTCAAACCGGCCGCGATATGACGCCCGCAGA
>JAFGQE010000164.1 GCA_016935835.1 Clostridia bacterium
AATGGCGAAGGAGGGGCGAGGAGCATGCGCAAGGCGATTTCCGATGCGGGGCTGCTGCCTGATGACATAGGTTATATAAACGCCCATGGGACATCGACGCCATTGAACGACAAGGGGGAGACCGCGGCGATCAAGACGGTGTTCGGAGAGTATGCGTACAAGGTTCCGATAAGCTCGACCAAGTCGATGACCGGGCATCTTCTCGGAGCCGCCGGTGGTGTCGAGAGCATCATATGCTGCCTTTCCATAAGGGACGGATTTATTCCCGCGACAATAAATTATAAAGTTAAGGACGAGGAGTGCGATTTGGATTATACTGTAAATGTCGGAATCAACAGAAAAGTCGATTATGCGCTGACAAATTCACTTGGATTCGGCGGGCACAACTCGACAATAATATTTGCAAGAGCATAGGAGGGGCGGATGAGCAGCAATGAGAATAAGGCTGAAGTCATCAATATTGAGGATATAGTACCTCACAGATATCCATTTTTGATGATTGACAGGATACTTGAAAGAACCCCAGGTGTTTCAGCGACCTGCCAGAAGAATGTTTCAAAAAACGAACCTTACTTCCAGGGACATTTCCCGGGATATCCGGTGATGCCCGGGGTGATGATATGCGAGGCAATGGCCCAGTCGGCCGGGATCGCATCAGGCAGGACCCATGGCATGAAGGATGTAGGGATACTGGCGAACATGAACAATGTCAAGTTCAGGAAGCCGGTTTTCCCCGGGGATGTATTAATAATGAAATCCGTTATTGACAACATCAGGATGAATGTCATAAAGGCAAGCACCGTTGCTTATGTAAATGATGAGACCGTGGCATCCGCCGATTATACGCTTGTCATCGTACCTGACATGTTTTCTACAAAAAGCGCCCTCTGATTTTCGGGATAAAATATGCCGGGCCGCATAAGGCCAGGCGCCGCCGTTATCAGTGCCCGGGGTTTTCCGCGACTTTTGCGGAACCGCCCCGGGCATTTTCATGGGATTTGGCCTTGGTGATGTGGTATCATATGTTTAACGGTGGACATGGAGTTATTATGATTAAATATGTGATTTTTGATTTTGACGGCACCCTGGCCGATTCGGGCGGAATAGCTGTCATGGCCATGAACAAGATGGCCAGGAAATACGGATTTACCGAGATTGAGTGGGAAAAACTCGACGACCTGAGGAAGATGTCCGTCCAGGAAAGATGCCGGTACATGAAGGTGCCTCTTATAAGGATACCTTTTCTTGCGAATGAATATTACTCCATTTACAAGGAGGCAATGCCCGGGATGGACCTTTACGAGGGTATGCGCGAACTCCTTGAAACCCTGCATGCCCGGGGATATGGAATAGCCATCATATCCTCGAACGCGGAAAGCAATATCCGCAGCTTCCTGCAACAGAAGGGAATAGGCATAATTGATAAAATACTGTGTTCCCATCATATCTTCGACAAGGACATCATAATCAACAGGTTCCTAAGGCAGAACAAGCTGCGCAACGGAGAGGTAGTCTATGTCGGCGACGAGGTGCGGGACATAAGCGCATGCAAGAAAGCAGGGGTCCGGATCATATGGGTGGACTGGGGGCTTGACCTGCTGTCCACGGTCAAGTCGGCCGAACCCGACCACATGGCCTCACAACCCGCTGATATACTGAGGATAATCGAAGAACTGGAGAAAAATGAATGAAACAGAGCCTGAATGGGTCATGGACCCTTCTGAACGCATGCAGCGGCGAGAGCATGCAGGCGACCGTCCCGGGAAGCATAATGAACGCTTACCTGGAAGCGGGACTGGCCGCGGACCCATTCTACAGGGACAACGAATACAAGGCCTATGAGCTGTTCAGGGACGACTTCATATATTCGCGCACATTCTATGCCAAAACCTCATTGACGGGCAAGGATTCGCTCGAGCTGGTATGCGAGGGCATTGATACCCTGGGGGAGATAACCCTGAACGGGCGAATGATAGCATCCTGCGACAACATGCACCGGACATATAGAATCGGAATAAAGGGGATTCTGAGGGAGGGCGTCAACGATATCTCTGTCAGGATCAAGTCCCCGGTCGAATACATTGAAAAAGCCTGGCGGGAAAAGGGCCCCGTATGGGGTGTCTGCGCCAGGGACGGCTACCAGTTCATAAGGAAAGCCCACTATATGTTCGGCTGGGACTGGGGTCCGGCCATAGCCGACGGGGGCATATGGAGGGACATATACATAGAGGCGCATGATTTTGCGTCCATCGCAGATGTGTATGTCAGCCAGGTCCATTCCGCCGGAAAGGTTGTTCTGGAGGTCAGGCCGGCAATAAGGAAATACACGGAATGCGATGCCTCGGTCATTGTAAATGTCTACGGACCTGACGGAACCCTGTGCAATAGCGGCAATTGCCCGGCGGATGGGAAGGTTTCCATGGAAATACCAAAACCACGGCTCTGGTGGCCTGCGGGCCACGGCGCGCAGCCATTGTACGTGGTAGAGGCAAGGCTCCTCGCCGACGGATGCGAAACCGATGTGAAATCATATGAGACAGGTCTTCGAACGTTGAAAATAGCCAGGGAGGACGACGGGTGGGGACAAAGCTTCGCATTTGAAATAAACGGCGTCAGGATATTCGCCAAGGGAGCAAATTACATACCCGAGGACAGCATCCTGGCCAGATGCTCTCCTGAAAGAACAAAAAACCTTGTCATGCATGCCGTTTCGGCTAACTTCAATACGCTCAGGGTCTGGGGAGGCGGAATATATCCCCCGGATTGCTTCTTCGAAACATGCGACCGCCTTGGCATCATCGTGTGGCAGGACTTCATGTTCGCCTGCGCGCAGTATGTCCTGGACGACCCCGGGTTCGTTGACTCGATACGCGCGGAGATAAGGGACAACATAAGGCGGCTGAGGCACCATGCCTCTATCGCGTTGTGGTGCGGGAACAACGAGATGGAGTGGTTGTGGGTCGATTCGCAGACAGAGGGACGGTCACAGGGGCAGAAGGATGAATACCTTCGGTTGTTCGAAGGGATCATTCCCGGGATTGCAAAGGCGGAGGACCC
>JAFGQE010000021.1 GCA_016935835.1 Clostridia bacterium
AAGGGCGTCCTTGTGGTGGACAGGACTGCAGTTACGTCGGTCGGAGGAAGAAATTACGTCAGGGTTCTGGTCGACGGAGTGGCCATTGAGAAAAGCATTACCATAGGTATAAGCAGCGGAAGATATATCGAAGTGGTTTCAGGTCTTGTTGAAGGCGATGTTGTTATTCTAAATTAGGCGGGAGATATTGAATTGCTGAAACTTATCCTTAGAAAAATGATAAAGAACAAGTGGCTCGTTCTCAGCCTTATCATCGGCTGTCTGCTCGCCGTGTCCGTCATAGGAGCGATTCCGATGTATTCCGACGGCATACTCCAGCGCATGCTTATCAAGGATTTCGAACGCGTGCAGCAGGAAAGCAGGAGCTATCCGGCATTCGGAAGATTCGAAACCAATTTCTCCAACATGAGCAACATCGGGGACAGAATCACCCTATATGACTACTACGATGCAAATGTAATGCAGAGGATGGCCCTGGAAATACCGATGGATATTCTGGTCGGATACAGGTCGCTCCAGACCCCCAATAGGATGTTCCTGAATGCAAGGGAATGGGAGAAGCTTTATCAGGAGATCCTCGAGAAAAAGACATTCAAATCGGTCAGCACCGGCAAGGCGAATGTGTTTGCGGTGGACAAACTCCCTGAGATGGTAGACATAGTGCAGGGGGGTATGTACTCTCCCGGAAAATTTGAAACCGAGACCGAGGACTTCAGCGGAGAAGTATACGAAGCCGTGGTGTCTGCGGAGGCGATGCAAAGAAACAGATATTCCCTGGGCGGGATATATACCATGACTCTTAACAAGGATGAGGAGGAGTATATCCTTAACTACAGGGTTGTCGGCGTGGTGACCGTAAAAAAGGACATGACCCCATACTTTTTGATGGATTACTACGGAATATATTTCGACTACGATACATATCTGAATGAAATTCTCAACGAGCGCGATATGTCGCTTACATCCGGGGAATGGTATTTCGCCTATGATTACTATCAGCTCAAGATGAAGGATTCCCGGAGCATACTGGATTCGCTTGACGAAAACTATGAGTGGATTTCCGAGAACTACGGCAGGCTCCGGCAGACGCTTTCATTTGAGGAAACCCTCGAGGATTACCTCGCAAGGGCGGCCAAGCTTTCGGGATTGCTCCTGCTGCTGGTCATACCCGTAATCCTTATGATAGGATTCTATGTTTCCATGATTGCACAGCTGATAATGGAACAGGAAAAGAATGAAATAGCAATGCTTGAAAGCCGAGGTGCAAGCCGCAGGCAGATATTCGGAATCTATCTCGGCGAGAGTGTGATAATAGGCGCGATCGCCTATATTTTCGGGATTGGCGGGGCGTATTTCATGACACGGCTGATAGGAGCCTCGAACGGATTCATGGAATTCGTCAACAGGAGCGCGATGGAAACGGGCATAGGATTGAAAACACTGCTGTACGGCGCCGCCTGTTCCTTGCTGTTCATCCTTATGATGCTCGTGCCCGCGTTCAAGGCGTCCAAGTTCACAATCGTGGAATTCAAGCAGGGTAAGGCTGTATTTGATAAAAAACCATTCTGGCAGAAATTCTTCCTTGACCTTGTGCTTCTTGCCGTCGCTTCATACGCGTTGTTCAATTACAATAAATTCAAGGATTTCATAAGCTTCACAGGCGAAGGGCAGGTCGACTTCCTGGTTTTCTTCGCGGTTACATTCTTCATCCTTGGAGTAAGCCTTGTCTTCATGAGAATCTATCCTTATTTGATTGACGGCATCTTCAGGATTGGAAAGAAAATCTGGACTCCGTCCATGTATGCGGCCTTCACTTATGTCGCAAGGGGCGGCAACATGCGTCAGTTCATCATGATTTTCCTCATTCTCGCACTCGGCGTCGGTATTTTCAATGCCAACAGCGCAAGGACAATAAATGAAAACACCACCGATATGATACGGTATGAAAAAGGCCCGGAGGTAATCATTAACCTTGGCGAGATCGGCATAGGGGGCGAAGACCAGCTGATTGACATATCCGATCCTTCGCAAAAGGCGGCTGATTACGAAAAGTTAAGCGATTTCGAGGGACTGGCGGCGATAACCAAGGTCTACACGGGATCCATGGATGTGGGTGCGGAGAGCCGCAAGGCGCAAAGGGAACAGGGCGTGAAACTGATGGCGCTGACACCCGAGGAATTCGGAAATGTAATATGGTACAGGGACGACCTTTATCAATACCATATAAACCACTATTTGAATCTGCTGGCAAGGTTTCCCGAGGGTGTATTAATAACAAGGACCCTGGCAGAAAAACTAAAGGTTGAACCCGGGGACATGCTTTATCTCAGGACTGCTGAAAAGGATATTTCCGTGCCATTGCTGGCAACAGTCGATTATTGGCCCAGCTACAACAGGTTCGCGAACATTGACGACAACGGGAAGGGTGTTGAACAGGAATTGTGCGTTATGCATTTCGACATGCTCAGGGCCTCCATCGGCGACTTCAGCAGCTCGGTATGGCTCTCGAAAAAAGAAGGCGTACTCGACAGTGAGCTGAACAACTTCCTTGCGGAGGCCGATATTTCGCTTCTGAATGCGATATATACCGATTACGAGATTTCCGAAGCAAAGAAAGACCCCATGCTGCATGGAATGAACGGCATTCTGACACTTGATTTTCTTGTCACCATGATGATTTGCGGGGCGGGTTTCATAATATTCTGGATTCTTTCAATCAGGCAGAGGGTGCTCCAATTCGGAATATTCAGGGCGATGGGACTGAAGAAACGGGAGCTGATATCAATCATAATATGGGAGCAGATCCTGATATCGGCGGTTGCCATATTGATGGGAATACTCATCGGGGGCATCACCAGCGAGCTGTTTGTGCCGCTTTTCCAGATTGTCGATACGGCAAGGGAAAGAGTGATTCCTTTCATAACGGCTTACCAAAGGCAGGATTACATTAGGATTTATGCGATAGTGCTTGGCATGATCGCGGTGGGTGTAGGCGCCATAGCACGCTTTACAACCCGCATCAAGATGGACCAGGCGGTCAAGCTCGGGGAAGATTGATGGAGGAACCAATGAAGATTTTCACGACCAGGGACATATGCAGGGATTTCAGGCAAGGCCCGCAGACGATACACGCCCTGAAGAATATAAATATAAACATCGATAAGGAAAAGCTCACCATATTCAAAGGCAGGTCGGGTTCCGGAAAAACCACGCTGATGAATATAATGGGGGGACTTGACATGCCGACGTCGGGCAAGGTTTTTTTCGACGGCAAGGATATAACTGCCATGTATGATTATGAACGCGACGGATTGAGGAGAACTGAAATAGGTTTTGTTTTCCAGTCGGTAGCCTTGATATCGGTCATGAATGCCTATGAGAATGTAGAGTTCGGCCTTCGCGTGGCGGGCAAGGAGACAAGAAACTGGTCGGATCAGGTCAGGAAAAGCCTGGATCTTGTGGGCCTTTCAAAAAGGATGCACCACAAGCCCCATCAGCTTTCAGGCGGGGAACAGCAAAGGGTTGCGATTGCGCGGGCGATTGTTCACAAGCCCAGGATAGTCTTCGCCGACGAACCCACGGCTGAGCTCGATACCCACCTGGGACTTCAGGTTGTAAAGCTGTTCAAGCAATTGGTCAGCGAGGAAGGGATTACGGTCATCATGACCACTCACGATCCAAGCATGAATGAAATTGCGGATCATGTCATATCGTTGGAGGATGGCGAGGTAGTTGATGAAACCTAAGGAAACGGCCATGAAGAAAAAAAGCATGCGCGCAAGGGAATATGGTGGCGAGGATCTTGATTATGATCCTTCGAATGTCATCACGTGCGAAAACCTTGTAAAGATATACAAGACCAAGGATACTGAAGTCGTGGCTCTCCAGGGGCTGGACCTCGACATAAAGTTCGGCGAAATGATGGCGATAATAGGCAACAGCGGAAGCGGGAAATCCACCCTTCTGAATATGATCGGCGGGCTTGACAGGCCTTCTGCCGGAAAGCTTATTGTCAATGGAATCGACCTGCTGCGAATCAGGCATAACGAAATAACCGCATACAAAAAGAACACCGTGGGATTCGTTTGGCAAAATAATGCAAGGAACCTGATACCGTATCTTTCAGCCAGGCAGAACGTGGAGCTTCCGATGATAATAGCCGGGAGGAAGAACTACAGGAAACGGGCTGCGGATTTGCTCAGGATAGTTGGACTTGATGAAAGGATGAACAACCGCCTCAGGGAGCTTTCAGGGGGCGAACAGCAACGGGTTGCGATAGCCATAGCGATGGCCAATGAACCCAGCATACTGCTTGCGGACGAGCCGACGGGCGCAGTCGATACAGCCACGGCCACACAGATATTCAGGGCTCTCAGGCGGCTTAACAAGGAAACCGGGGTTACGGTCATAATAGTTACCCACGACCGGGGGGTTGCCAAGAACGTCGACCGTGTGGTTGCGATAAGCGACGGAAGGACCAGCAGTGAATTCATAAGGAAGAAGAGCTACACCGAGGAACTTGAGGAACTCGACAGGATGAGCGGGGTCGAGGAATCCGATACCCACGAAGAGCTAGTGGTAATAGACAGGCACGGAAGGCTCAAGCTCCCCGAGGAGTTCATGGAGGCCACCGGGTTCGACAGGAACAGCAAGATCAAGATGGAGATGGACGGCGGCAAGATTATCATATACAGGCAGGAAAAGGACGAGTGAAGCCTTATGCAGGTGAACACATGAAAAAAGGAATATATCTGGCCATATCAATATTGCTGGCAGGCCTTATGCTTTCGGGATGCGTCGATGTATCCGTCGACCCGTTTACGGGTTTTGAATATGTGAAGGAAGAAAAACCCGTTGTCACGAGCCCTGTTGAGAGAAGGGATTTCGAGATATATAAAACGGTGTACGGGAGCAGCATACCAAAGGCCAGGGAGACTTACTATTATAAGGATGTAACAGGATATTTCAAGGAATACAAGGTGGGTTTGCTGGATACAGTCAAAGAGGGCGATGTGGTTGCGGTGCTTGACAGCGGAGTGCTGGACAAACAGATCAGGGACCAGAAAATTCAATATGAGAAAGCCAGGCTGATATATGAGAAGGCAAGGATTCAGTATGAGTCCACCGGACAGGGTGAATTTGCGATGGCTTCTGCACAACTGGATTTTGAGAGCGAGGAGTACAAGTACAACAAGCTGCTTGAACAGCTGTCCGCGCTGGAGCTCAGGGCAGGAATGGACGGGTTTGTATCAAAGCGCTACGCCAATCCGGGCGACTTGATGAATGCGGCCGCCCCGGTCATCGACATAACGGATGAATCTGAGATTTTCATCTCATTCGACGGCAAGGATACCCCGGGCATAGGGATAGGCGAGATTCTGGACATACAGATCAGGAACAGCACGGAAATCATAAAAGGCGAAGTTGTGTCGATAATGGATTCCGAGATAATAATAAAACCAGAGACAGTGCATGAATCGTTCGAGAGGACCGGAACCCTTGTCTATGTCCGTATACTGAAGGACAAGCGCCTGGGAACCCTGGTAGTCAAGAGCAACGCCATTATCAGCGAAGCGGGCAGGACATATGTATATGTATATGAAAACGGCATCAAGAATGAACGCGACATAAAGACAGGCATAGAGGACGACGGATATACCGAAGTGATTTTCGGTCTCGAGGAAGGGGAACTTGTAATTGAAAATCCCTACAGATGATTATAAATACCTGGCCGTGGCGGCGGCCGCGGACGGCGGAGGACAGTTGATATGATGAAAAGAGCAATGATTGCCATGTTGTCGATGATGCTGCTTGCTGCAATGACTGCATGCTCATATTTCCTTCCCGCCGAAAAGAAGACCAAGGCTCCCCCGCTTATGGAATCGGAAGAAGTGGTGATGCCTTCCGTAACGATACGCAGGGGCGACCTTGTAATACTTCACGACATGGACGCTTTCTTTGTTCCCGAACCCACGATGCTTTTCAGCGCGGAGCTTGAAAGGTCAGGGGTTGTAAGCGAAATATATTTTTCCGTGGGCGAAGAAGTCAGCGAGGGAGACCTTGTGGTCGAGCTTGATTCCGATCTGGCAAGGGACAGGATAATGGCGCAGGAAATAAACTATAAAAAGGCCAGGCTTTCCTATGAGGAAAACCAGGTTCTTTTCGAGGCGGGCAAGATTGACAGGTATGCGCTTGAGTTTTCAAGGCTGGCCCTGGAGTCCGCGGAGAACTATCTGCAGGACCTGAAGGACGACCTGGAGAATCACTATGTATATGCGCCTGCGGACGGGGTAATAGTGAACCTATATTGCAGCGTAGGCCTGAATGCGTCGGGAAAGGTTTTTGATGTGTCGGACATAGACTCGGGCATACTTGATGTTCCAATCCCCACCAACGTCGACAACCTGACGCCCGCCGAGATGGCATTGATGGAAAAGGAAGTTGGGGACCCAATGCGGGTCATATTCGGCGGCAGGGAATACGAAGCGGAGCTACTGAGGGATATCGGGGCATATTACATGGAATTCGGATTTGATCCCGCATTCTCGCATACCCATATAAAGATTCATGGGGTTCCCGATGGAATCAGGTTCAACAAAACCGTGACACTCAGGAATATAATCGCTGAGGCCATCGATGCGATAGTCATTCCTGCAAGTGCGGTTTATTCGGCTGGTTTGGCTCCCTACACATATATCCTTTCCGGCAAGGATGTCGAAAAGCGTTACCTGGAGCTTGGAATAAACGACGGGTTCTTCTACGAAGTCATTTCGGGTCTTGAGGAAGGGGAGCGCATACTGAAGGTGAAATAACCGATTTCAGGAATAACTGCAGCCGCCCGGTATTGTCGGAACATCGCGGACTTCGCCATATATATCAATATAAACAGAATTAACATCCATGAATAAAAGCCTCCGGCCGTAGTATAATGTTAACAAATACGCCCGGAGGTTTTCATATGGACGATCTAAAGAAAAATCTTGCAGTCAACGGAGGCAAGCCCGTAATACAGGGGGGACTTAAAAACCGACATAATATCGGAATTGAGGAAAAAAATGCCGTAATGGCCATGTTCGACAATGCCATTGAAACCGGCAGGGCCCCGGGCTACAACGGTCCGGAAGAAGAAACGCTGTGCCTGGATTTCGCAAAATTCATGGGCGGAGGCTTTGCGGACGCCGTGAACTCCGGGACAACGGCGGTATATGTCGCGCTGAGGGCACTGGACATCGAACCTTTTTCCGAGGTCATAGTAAGCCCCGTCACGGATCCCGGCGGAATGATGCCCATAGTCATGAACAACTGCATACCGGTGGTAGCCGACTCTGCTCCCGGAAGCTATAATACAGGAGCTGCGCAGATAGAGGCCCGCATAACTGAAAATACGAGGGCGGTAATAGTTTCCCACATAATGGGAGAGCCGGCGGACATGCCTTCAATAATGAAACTTGCCGAAAAGCATGGACTTAAAGTGCTTGAGGACTGCGCCCAGTCGCACGCTGCCAGGCTTGGCGGAAAACTTGTCGGGACCTTTGGCCATGTCGCCGCTTTTTCAACGATGTTCGGCAAGCACTTCAACACCGGCGGCCAGGGCGGCATCGTCTTTACGAAGGATGAGGGTGTCTACTGGCGCATCAGGCAGTATGCCGACAGGGGAAAACCGTTCGGCATGGAGGCAGGCGCGACCAACTGCGTGGCGTCCCTGAACTTCAATCTAAGCGACATGGCGGCGGCCATCGGCATCGAACAGCTGAAGAAGCTGAATGGTTTTGTCAAATCCCGCAGAAAACTGGCGTCGATGCTTGAAAAAGGCTTCGTAAACCTGAAATCGATTGAAGTGCCGGGGATTCTTCCCGATGCGGAGCCGTCATACTGGTTCATGAGGCTCAGGTTCAACGGAGACTCCCTTGCATGCGGGAAGGCGGAATTCCTGGATGCGGTCGAGGCCGAGGGCGTAAACATGATAAAGGATTACGGAATTGCCAGGCCATACCTTATGGACTGGTTCATCAATAAAAAGGCCTTTGGAACCGGAGGCTTTCCCTGGACGGCTCCCCAGTACAAGGGCGGGCACACGGGCGGATTCGAATGTCCAAACGCCGACAGGGCCATTGCGGACTGCTTCAACCTGACCGTCTACGAAAGCTGGGGAGAGGAAGAAGCCGGCCTGATACTTCAGGCTTTCGAAAAAGTAGAACAGGCTTACACAAAATAGAGGGGAAATGTCATTCTATAATATAAAGGATCTAAGATACCTGTTGGACAAGGACTGCTCCGTGGTAATAACCGGGGACAGCCTCGCATACAACAGGTATGATTTTGTCGACGACTCCCGCCAAAACGCATGGGACTGCCCGCTTGGCATGAAGTCCTGGTCATTCCTGCTGCGCGACTTCCTTATCCGCAGCAGCGCCGGCTGGACCCCCGCCTCATCCCTTGAAATTACAGGCCCCTCAATCAGGACCTATCATTTTAAAAAATACAATCAAAGGGTGCCTCAAAATAAACGCCTTCCCTTTGAGGATGATGGAGCCGTCATACTTGCCCCTGCACGCTCTGAGATAAAATTCAAAGGCTGCCCTAAATTCAAAGGCTGCCCTAAAAAAAACATATTGTTCATAACGGACCCGATAAAAGGAGTAATCATTGAAACGGAATCCGGACCGGTTGATCTGCGGGGGAAGAGTGACTTCTTTGAAGGCCGTTATTTCAAGTATGCCGAATCCGAATCCGGGACTTTTCGGACGGGCGGCAAGACCGGCAGAATATTTATCGCTGGTGTTTCAGACGTCCGAACCGAAGTTCATCTGACCGGAAGCGGTGGAAAAACGGCCGAATGGCTGCTGGAAAACTCGCATGACAGGATATTCAGGCACAGACCCGGTCTTTGCGTATTGATCATCGGCGCAAACAACCGCAGGGAAAACAACCCTTCGAGTTTCAAGGGTGCCCTAAAAAGCATAATTGACGGATTGATTGAAAGCGGAGCGGAAATATTGCTGATATCACCGCCGCATTCCTCGACCACGGATCCGCCCGAAGATCAGGGGAATATCTTTTTGCCGCATGAGGATATGACAAAACCCTTGCTTGACATAATGGGCAGCCTTGCCGAAGAGCGCGGGATACCATATATGAATCTTTTTGAGTTTTTTAGCAAAATTCCCGGCAATGTCTGGCGGTATGACAACACTCATTTCACTAAAAAAGGCAATTTGCTATTATTTGAAGCCATAAGGGATAAATTTTTCAGGGGGGCAATATAATGAGAGTATTGATAGTGACCGATCTTGAAGGCGTTGCGGGCGTGGTGGACAAGGATAACTGGACCCAGCATTCATCGCCGTACTATGAAAAGGCCAAAAGGCTTCTCACCGAGGAAGCCAACGCCGCGGCAAGAGGATTTTTTGATGCGGGCGCGGATGACGTCATAATCCTGGACGGACATGGCCCCGGTGCGATCGATATTGAGATCCTGCATCCCAGGGCGAGGTATTCAAGGGGAATTCCAACGCATAAACTATGTGAAAATCTTGAGATTGATGCAATCGCCTGGGTCGGCCAGCATGCAAAGGCAGGTTCCGTGAGAGCCCACATGGCCCATTCGGGAAATTTCACGGTCATCGATTACCGGCTGAACGGAATATCAATGGGTGAATTCGGACGAACGGCGGTTGGGGCGGGGAATTACGGCGTCCCGCCGATATTCGGCAGCGGGGACAAGGCTTTTACAAAAGAAGCCCTTGAGCTGTGCCCGGCCATTGAGACAGTCCCGGTAAAGGAATGTTTCGAAGAAGGCAGCGGCGAGTCGCTGACTTACGAAGAGTATTACATAAAGAACACAGGAGCCCTCCATCTTTCCCCCGCGGAATCGCGCGAGAGGATTTATAAGGGTGCCCTGAAAGCATTGAAAACATTCATGGAAAACAAAGAGAGGTTCAATTGTGTGAAAATTGACCCTCCCTACGTACAGTTCCAAAGGATTCGACCTACTGAAGGCAAGCGCGGTTACGACATAATAAAGAGAGCCGACACTTTCGGCGGCCTCCTCGATGCCAGGGAAGAGATAATTGAATGGGAATAAGAAAAGGGCAGCCGGCTCCCGAAAAAATATAGCTTACTCGTATTTGGTAATCTCTATGGTCGTTATGATTACATCGACGAGAGGTTTTGCGTTTGCCTCATCAATGGGAACCGCCGCAATGGCATCCACAACATCCATACCCTTGAATACCTGCCCGAACACCATGTGTCCGTCATTTCCTGATGTTGGCATCGTGTGCCCGTTGTCAAGCCACGGGGTTCCTCCGATTTCAAGATACCTTGACGCCGCCTCGGCGTCGTATTCCTCGTTTTCAAGCCAGGCAGAGGCATTTGCGTTGCTTTTCAAAGGACCCGCCTGAACGATGAAAAACTGGCTGCCGTTTGTATTGTACCCTGAGTTGGCCATCGAAAGAGCCCCGCGGTAATGATAGAGATTGCCGGTGAAATAGTCTGGGAAAGGGGTTCCCCATATGCTTTCGCCGCCGCTGCCGGTTCCGGTCGGGTCTCCGCCCTGGATCATGAAATCATTGATGACCCTATGGAAAATCAGGCCGTCGTAATAGCCGCTTTGCGCGTGGACCGTGAAGTTTTCCACCGCATCGGGGGCGTCTTTTTTAAACAGGCGGATGTAAATGTCGCCCATGTTCGTTTTCATTATGGCTATGGTTTCACCGGGCGCCGGCATGCCGAGCTGGTCGAATTCGGCGTCTTTGCAACCGCTTGATAAAAATATCAGGACCATTGCAATGGCCAGGGCTGAAATGCGTGTTCTCATTATATAGCTCCCCATGTATGATTCTCATATTATTATGTTATAATTACATGGAAATATCAAGATAAGTGGAGATGTAAATGGGTGATTTCGAAAACCGGATCAGGAACTTCAGCATAATTGCGCATATAGACCATGGCAAATCGACCCTTGCCGACAGAATCATAGAAAAAACAGGCTTGCTGACTGAAAGGGAAATGGAGAATCAGGTCCTCGACAACATGGATTTGGAACGCGAGCGCGGAATAACCATAAAATCCCAGGCGGTCAGAATGATTTATACTGCACTTGACGGCAAGGAGTACATATTCAACCTCATAGACACGCCCGGGCATGTCGACTTTACATATGAAGTTTCTAGAAGCCTTGCCGCGTGCGACGGAGCGATTCTGGTGGTCGACGCAGCGCAGGGCATTGAAGCCCAGACATTGGCCAATGTATATCTTGCTGTTGAAAATGGGCTTGAGGTGCTGCCGGTCATCAACAAAATAGACCTTCCTGCGGCCAGGCCCGACCATGTCATTGAGGAAATCGAGGATGTCATAGGCATAGAGGCGTCGCATGCTCCGAAAATCTCAGCTAAAAACGGTACGAATATCGATGAAGTGCTGGAGGCGATAGTAAAATACCTCCCTCCGCCCAAGGCTGACTCTGATAAAAGCCTGAGGGCCCTGATTTTCGATTCAAAATACGATTCATACAAAGGCGTCATAGTATATGTGCGGGTAATGGACGGGATCCTGAGCCTGAATCAGAACATAAGGATGATGAACACTGGTGCGAGGCATCTTGTAAACGAAGTCGGGTACCTGAAGCCGGGCGGCTTTATACCGGCGGCGGAACTCAGGGCCGGGGAAGTCGGTTACTTTACGGCAAGCATCAAGAACGTAGCCGATACCAGGGTGGGGGACACGATTACAACTCAGCTAAATCCCGCAACCGTGCCGCTTCATGGGTACAAGGAAGCCATCCCGATGGTTTTTTGCGGCATATATCCGTCCGACGGGGCCAGGTACGGCGATTTGAAGGATGCACTTGAAAAACTGAAGCTCAATGACGCATCTCTTCTTTACGAACCCGAGTCCAGCGTCGCCCTTGGCTTTGGATACAGATGCGGATTCCTCGGACTCCTGCACATGGAGATA
>JAFGQE010000022.1 GCA_016935835.1 Clostridia bacterium
AACCTTTCAGACGCCGAGCTTCTGGCCATAATCATACGCACGGGGTCACAAAACGAAACAGTGCTCGACCTGACAAGAAGAATCATGAGCATATGTTCGGAAGGCAAGGGACTCTTATATCTTAAAAAGGCGTCGATATCACAGCTTTGTGAAATAAAAGGGGTCGGCAGGGTCAAGGCGATACAACTCAAGGCAGCGGGCGAGCTCGGTTCACGAATGACAAAAGCAGGCATATCAAGTACCAAATGCAAAATAACATCGCCTTCCGACATAAAGCATCTGTACATGGAAAAACTAAGGCATGGAAGCAGGGAGATATTCATGGTGCTTGTCATGAACACAAGGAATGAAATTTTACGTGAACTCAGCATATCCATAGGAAGTCTTTCTGAAACCATAGTGCACCCCCGGGAAGTTTTCTCAGAGGTAGTCAAGGAACCGGCGGCTGCTATAATTCTTATGCACAACCATCCCAGCGGGGATCCTTCTCCCAGCGGGAATGATAAGACAACGACGGACAGGCTGGTTGAAGCCGGAAAAATACTCGGCATTAAGATACTTGACCATGTTATAATAGGAAATGGAAATATATTCAGCTTTAAAGAGAACGGCCTGTTATAAAAAGCGGATGACAATGTCTTTGACGGGACAGCGGCGGCGCCGAAAAACCGGCCTTATTGGAGGAAAAAATGTCATTGTTCGGAAGAGACATAGGGATAGATCTCGGTACTGCGAATACCATTATATATGAGCGCGGCAAGGGCATTGTACTCAGGGAGCCTTCGGTTGTGGCAGCCGACGAGAAAAAGAACATAGTGATAGCGGTAGGGGAAGAAGCCAAGAGAATGGTCGGCAGGACACCCGGAACAATAAGCGCCATAAGACCCCTCAAGGAGGGAGTCATAGCCGATTACAAGTGCACGCTTCAAATGCTGGACAGGTTCATAAGAAAAGCGATAGGAAAAAAGATGTTTTCCAAGCCAAGGCTTATAATCTGTGTTCCCGCCGGGGTGACCCAGGTTGAAAAAAAGGCGGTTATCGAAGCAGGCCTTGAGGCCGGTGCCAGGGAGGTGTTCGTTGCGGAAGAATCGATAATGGCCGCGGTGGGAGCCGGTCTGCCTGTGCTTGAACCCACCGGAAACATGGTTCTTGATATCGGCGGAGGAACATCGGAAGTCGCCGTAATATCCATGGGCAGAATTGTCACAAGCACGACTTTGCGAATAGCAGGGGACCGTTTTGACGAAGTGATCGCCCAGTACATACGTAAAAAATACAGGTTGTTCATAGGCAACATGACTGCTGAGAATATAAAGATTCAAATCGGCAATGTATTTCCGTCGGACTATTCGGATGAGATGGAGATCAGGGGCAGGAATATGACCCAGGGGCTGCCTGTGAACCTGACCATAACTTCCGATGAAATCGCCGAGGCAATGGAGGACATAGCCAATGAGCTTCTTGAGGCTGTCAGGAGCACCCTGGAAAAAACACCTCCGGAGCTGGCGGCGGATATAATGGTGAATGGCATATATCTGACCGGCGGCGGGGCGCTGATACGGGGGATGGATAAATTCCTCAGCACAAAGACGGGAAACATACCAGTGTATATAGCAGAAAATCCACTTGACTGTGTAGCGATAGGAACAGGAAAAGCCCTTGAAAACCTTGATTATCTGAGCGGAGCCACAAGAAGGTAAAGGAGCCCGTATTGAATAAGATTCTAAAAAGCCGAAGATTCCAGATAATCTCAGCAATTTTTTTGTTACTGATAGTCATTCTTTTTTCCGCGGACAGGTTCAGCAAGGCAAATATAGTCAGGGATATAATTACAGCCCCGGTTGCGATTGCTCAAAAAGGAATAAAGGCCGCCGGAATATGGATTGACGGAATAGTGTCCGGAATAAAGGGATATGCCAGGATTACAAGTGAAAACGAATCCCTTCGGAATGAGAACCTTGAGCTTTATGAAAAGAATGCCGAGCTTGCGGGAATGGAAGCTGAAAATCAAAGGCTGAGGGAAGCCCTTAAACTGAAAGACAGGTTCTCGGGATATGAAATAATCGGAGCCAATATAATCGGGGTAAACCCGGGTAATTTTTTCTACAATTTCAGGATTGACATAGGAAGTTTGGACGGTGTGGAAACAGATGATCCTGTTATTGCGGCCGACAATGTTCTAATAGGCAGAATCTACAGCGTGGGGCTTACCACTTCGGTTGTCGTTCCTTTGACGGATGAAAGAACGGGGATAAGCGCATGGACGACAAAGACAGACGGCGGACATGCCGTGGTCAAGGGCGATATAGAGTACAAGGCCCTGGGACTATGCCTTATGGATACCATAAGCCAGGATGTCAATCTGGAAATAGGGGATGTGGTAGAAACCTCCGGCATGGGGGGGATTTACCCAAGGGGAATACTGATTGGAACCGTAGAGGAGATATATAAGGAAACATCATTGATAGAAAGACATGCCGTGATCAAACCGTATGTTGATTTCAATTCAATCCAGGAAGTATACATACTTAAAGAAAAGGAACCCGGGAACTGACGATGAGGGGATATAAATGGTATGTTGTTTTGATGCTGGGCATGGCGGTGATAATGCAGCCATATCTTAATAAATGGCTGTCGGTAGCCGGCGTTTCCATTAATTTCGTCATGTTCATCGTGATGATGACAGCCTTCGAAAAAACATACAAGGATGCGGTTATCGCAGCTTCAATCGCAGGAATCGCCTATGACATGCTATACAGTCCATGGATTGGAAGAATGACGATTGTCTTGCTGCTGTCGGTTCTGATGGTCTTTCTCGTCAATAAGATGGTTTACAGGAACAATGCCCCGGTGCTGACGCTGTTCTTTCTCACCTCTGTTTTTATACTGGAAAATATAAGCACCATTATGGAATTGGGGCCGGCGATTTATTTTAGAAGCTTCTCATTCATACAAGTGGAATTGTTTCGGATCTCATTATACGGCGGGGTTCTGGCAGCGATTCTGGGCATTTGGTTCTTTGCGTTTTCATTGATACGCGACAGAAAGCTGGCAACTGGAAAGGCAAGGCTGGAATGAAGGAAGAGAAAAGATACAATTCCAGATACATCATTATAATGGCGCTTTTCATAGCGGCGGCCGCGGCAATGATAATAAAACTGTACGATATGCAGATTATAAACGGAGCCGAGAATTCCATGCTGTCTTCAAGGAAGGTCAGCCATCAGTTCATTATCGAGGCTCCGCGTGGTGTTATATATGATCGCAACGGTGAAATGCTTGCATATAACCGCGAGAGCAATGATGTTTATATTTCAAAGGCCTATGCATCCGATGATGAACTAAATGAATCATTGCTGCTCCTTTGCGAAATACTGAGGAGCAACAACGAGGACTATGTTCATTCATTCGATAAATACGTTCTTGGCAACCCGATTGTTTTCAATCCGGATCACGGGATTTCCCGGATAATAGAATGGCAGAAAGAAGAGGATTTGCTAAATATACCTGAAAAGGAAGTAAAGAACAGCGCGCGGGAGCTTTTGGAATACCTGAGGGGAAAATTCGGCATATCTGACGAATACAGCCAGGAAGAGGCATATGGAATAATCTGCATGCGATACGAAATCCTAAAGCAGCGCTGGAATTATATAACATATGGAAGAATTAAGATCGCGAATGACGTATCCATTGAAACCGTAGCCGCCATATCCGAAAAGAGACACAGGCTTCTGGGGGTTGTGATACAAAAGAAAATGGTCAGGGAATATGGCGATGTGTCCGATGCGGCCCATGTGCTTGGTTATGTGGGCAGCATAACCCCTGAGGAGCTGGCCCGTCTTGAGGACAGGGGATATGACGGTGACGACGTAATAGGAAAAAGCGGAATAGAACAATATGCGGAAAGTTACCTAAGGGGCACCGACGGCTTCATGGAGGTTGAAGCTGATATTTACGGCAGCATAATCGAGAGGACCGGCGGAATTGATGAAATAAACGGCAGTGATGTCAGGCTGACAATAGACATGGGATTGCAGAGAATTGCGATGGAGGCAATGGAGGAAACCATTGCCGATATAAAATCAAAATATGACGGCAAATCCAATTTCGGAGATGCCTCGGCAGGTGCCACCATAGTAATGGATATCAAGACGGGAAATCTTCTTGCCATGGCAAGCTATCCTACATATGACCCGAAATGGTTCATATATGATGATGAAGAATCGCTTGAAAACAGATTGAGGGCGATAATGGATTCAACGGGCACGCCAATGTTCAACCGCGCAATACAAGGGATATATACACCTGGCTCGACTTTTAAACCGATAGTGGCGATTGCGGCGCTGGAGTCGGAATTGCTTGATTACAACAGTGAATCCCTGATAGAGTGCAATGGCAAATGGACATATGACAACTGGGATTACTATTGCCTTGAATATGTAATGTCAAA
Organism: Clostridia bacterium; assembly: GCA_016935835.1. Taxonomy (GTDB): domain Bacteria; phylum Bacillota; class Clostridia; order DUPQ01; family DUPQ01; genus JAFGQE01. Next base: position 4,451 of record JAFGQE010000022.1, read on the forward strand.
CGGTTGGTTCACACATGGCCCGTTGACAATATCGGAAGGCATCAAGACAAGCTGCAACCTTATATTTCATCAACTTGGAGTGGCTGTAGGAATTGATGAAATTGACAAATGGGCGGAGAGATTCGGCCTTGGAAAACCAACTGGATTGGATTTATTCGGAGAAGCCGCCGGCATCCGCTCAAACAGGGAATACAAATATCTGACATTTGATGAAAAATGGTGGTCCGCGGACACCGGACAGACTTCGATAGGACAGCTTTACAATAATTTTACGCCGATACAAATGGCCGTTTACACATCAGCGCTTGCAAACGGCGGCAAGAGGCTGACCCCGCATCTTATTGATGAGATAACATCTGCCGATGGAACCGTAGTATTCAAGGCGGAGACTCAGTTCGAACAGATAGAATGGGATAATGAAACTTTTGACATCATACGGGAAGGGATGAACAGCGTTACACTTGACGGAACCGCCAAGAAGATTTTTGACAATTACCCGATAAATGTCGCCGGTAAAACAGGAACAGCGGAAACAGGCAGGGAGGCCCAGGAATCATCGAACGCGTTGTTCATATGTTATGCTCCCACGGAGGATCCGCAGATTGCGATTGTCACCGTAATAGAAAACGGAGTCTGGGGTTCATATACGGCTGCGGTGGCAAAGAAAATACTCAGTGCATATTTTGGCATCGAAGAGAGTGATTAGGATGAAAAGAGGACTTGTACATATTTATACAGGGAATGGAAAGGGCAAGACCACGGCATGCGTCGGACTTGCGCTCAGAATGGCTGGAAGCGGGGGAAAGGTATTGTACTCCTTCATGCAGAAAGGGTTTGAAAGCTCCGAGATAAGGATGCTCAGGTCGATTGACGGCATCGATGTGTACCAGGTATGCACGATAAAAAAGTTCTCCCATTTGTTGAATGAAGATGAAAGGGCCGAGTATAGGAAGCAGCATGAAGAAGGCCTTATTGAAATATCCAAACGCTGCATGACGGGAGGATATGATATGGTTGTGATTGATGAGGCGATCGGGGCGGTAAACGAGAAAGCGCTTGGAATCGACGAATTGCTGACTTTTATTAAGGAAAAGCCCCCTGGATGTGAAGTCGTATTGTCGGGCAGGAACGCCCCGGTGGAATTGATTGAAACAGCGGACTATGTATCGGAGATAATTCCGGTCAGGCATCCGTTCGAAAAAGGAATATCAGGCAGAAAAGGCATAGAATTTTGAGTTTTCAGGAAGCCGCCGGGTTTTTGGGATAAGGAAGGTATTATATGGCCGTAGTAATGGTAGCCAGCGAATGGCGTGACTATGAGTTGCTTGAAGCCGGCGACGGGCAGAAGCTCGAGCGCTGGGGAGGATTTATACTTAGGAGGCCTGAGCCGCAGGCCGTATGGCCGATGACCGGGGCATGGCAGGATGCTCACGCCGTATACAACCGGAGTAATTCAGGCGGGGGAAGCTGGGATTTTTATAAGAAAATACCGGATAAATGGACGATATCGTACAAGAACCTGAAATTTTTCATTGAACCCATGGGATTCAAGCATACCGGGATATTCCCCGAGCAGGCATTCAACTGGGATTTTGCAATGGACAGGATAAGGGCGAATGGTTCCGGAACAAGCGTCCTGAATCTTTTTGCATATACCGGCGGAGCTACCGCGGCCTGTGCGTCCGCAGGGGCATCCGTATGCCATGTGGATGCCGCCAAAGGCATGGTCGCCCGGGCAAAGGCGAACCTGGAGTTATCGGGACTTGGCGACAAGCCTGTAAGATATATAGTTGATGATGTGGTTAAATTTGTGAAAAAGGAAATACGCAGAGGCAGGAAATATGATTGCATCATCATGGATCCGCCTGCTTACGGAAGGGGACCTTCCGGGGAATTATGGAAAATTGAAGACACACTGTATGAGCTTGCAGACCTTTGTTCGCAGCTTTTGACTGACAGGCCGTTATTCTTTTTGATAAACGCCTATGCCTCCTCATTGTCCCCCTTATTGATAGAAAACATCATGGGAATGATATTGCTTCCAAAGTTCGGGGGCAGGATTGACACATATGAGCTTGGACTCGATATCAAAGCCCGGAAGATGGTGCTTCCCTGCGGTTTCACCGGGAGATGGGAGTGCGGATGAAGATTCTGTATGAAGACAATCACATCATAGCAGTGGAGAAACCTCCCGGTATTCCCACTATGCCGGACAAATCGGCAGACCAAAGCATGCTTGATATGGTCAGGCTTTATATCAAGGAAAAATATATGAAGCCCGGCGATGTATTCATTGGCCTGGTGCACAGGCTGGACCGGTCTACAGGCGGGGCAATGGTATTCGCCAGGACAACAAAAGGCGCCTCAAGGCTTTCCAGGCAAATCAGGGAAAAGCAATTCAAAAAGACATATCTGGCGGTTGTGGAAGGCATTGTTCATGATAAGAAAGGCAAATTGCGCAACTTTGTTTCAAAGGACAAACAGACCAATAAATCAAAGGTAGTGGAAAGTACTGAGGATGAAGCCAGGGAGGCGGTACTGAACTACAGGGTTGTTTCGGAAAAAGGAAATCTGTCGCTGGTCGAGGTAAAACTGGAAACGGGAAGACATCACCAGATCCGGGTGCAATTTTCCAATATAGGCCACCCGCTTTGGGGCGATATGAAATACGGGGCGAAAACCGGAAAAGGTCTGGGGCTTTGGTCATATTCTGTTCAATTCAAAAAAGCTGTAGGAGATGAGGAGATTGTCATTGTTTCAGAGCCTGATTACTGCATTGAGCCCTGGAGTCTTTTCAGATGATCCAGCTTTCTTTCTGCGTCTCGCCTTGTGATTGCCGATAAGCCGTCGAAAGGCTTTTCAATGCATTTCTTCATATATCGCACAGCGCTGTCGACATCCTTCATTTTGTGCATCAAATCAGCCATGTTATAGTAAGCTTCCGGAAAGCCGGGATCCTTTTTCATTAAAGCCTCATATATTTCAAGTGCTTTTTCAAGATTTCCCGTCTTCAAATAGGTTACACCCAGATTGTCCATTATTGCATTGTTGCCCGGGTTATATCTGTAAGCCTTTTCGTTTATTTCCAGGGCTTTTGCAAGATTATCGCCAAGAGTTACTATATATCCATAGCTCCCATATAAAACGGTGGATTCGCCTTCAGCCAAAAGATTTTCAAAAATTTCAATGGATTCGGATATCTTGTCTTTCTTCCAATAATAAAGGGCCTTGTTTAAAAGCAGGGTATGGGTTTCATAATCAGATAATTCAAGTTCCCCGGTCTTTTCCATTATTTCATAGGCCTTATCGTATTTTTCGTTTTTAAGAAGCAGATATATGAGCATGAGGGAAGTATGCGCGGATGAACGCTTTAGTTTATAGGCCTTGTATATGAATC
>JAFGQE010000165.1 GCA_016935835.1 Clostridia bacterium
GAGGTTTCTTCGGATGAACTGACATGCGGCATACAATTCGGATATATAGGCAGGCCATCCCATGAAAATACAAGCTGGGACATGGCGAAGTTCGAGGTCTGCGCCCACAACTGGGTTGACATGTCGCGGGGGGATTTCGGGTTTGCCCTTTTGAGCGATTATAAGTATGGTTTTTCCTCCGGGGAATCATTCGTGGACATTTGCCTGCTGAGAAGCACGCGGTATCCCGATGCCGCGGGGGACCTGGGAAGGCATGAGTTTACCTATTCGATTTATCCGCATCAAGGAAACCATATCGAGGGAGGGGTCATTGAAGAAGGCATGGACCTGCAGTTTCCGCTGCATGTCTTCAATGCCGTAAATAAAATCGCAAAATCCGCAAACCCGCAGTTCATCGGCACAGACCGGGAAAATATCATAATTGAAACAATGAAACGGGCGGAGGACGGAACAGGCATCATTGTAAGGCTGTATGAGTCATACGGATGGGAATCAAGGGCAACGATAACAATCGCAGGGATGACATCCGCCATATATGAGACAAACCTTATAGAGAGAAACCTTGGTCTGACGGCAAGCGGCGGAAATGAGACAACGCTTTTATTCAAGCCTTTTGAGATCAAGACCCTCAGAGTGGAATTCATGAAATAAAAAGCATGCGCTGGGTGTATCCCTGATTGTGAATTTCATAAAAAAAGAACCACCTTGGCGGTTCTTGCATTGACTGGCGTGCCTGAGGCGATTCGAACGCCTGACCTACGGATTAGAAGTCCGTTGCTCTATCCAGCTGAGCTACAGGCACAAATGGAGCGGGTGATGGGAATCGAACCCACACGACCAGCTTGGAAGGCTGGAGTTCTACCACTGAACTACACCCGCATACGTCATTTGACTTAAAGTATTATATACACTGCAAATTTCATTGTCAACAGAATTTTGTTTGTCCTGAATCCTTGTTGAGACCCGTCAAAAATTATATACTATAACAAACCTGAGGTGTGAAAATGAAGCATGATCTTGATATTGACAGGATAAAAAAATATGATGCCGTGGTTTGCGGAGGCGGGTTCACAGGTGTCGCAGCCGCCGTTTCCGCGGCGGGTTCGGGAATGAAAACGCTGCTTATAGAGAGAAACGGATGCCTTGGAGGGGTAGGTACCGCGGGCGCGGTCACCTGCCTTCTTGGCGGAATGGATTACGACGAGGGAGACTATCTGTTTGTAACCGGCGGATTGTTCAAGCGGCTTTATTACAGCCTGAGGAAGACAGGGGATTGCGTGGATGTTTATTCAATTAACCGGGACCGTAATCCGCACGCATGGCACAGGGGGCTTGCGCAAAGCATCATTTTTGACAACGAGGCGATGAAACGCCTTCTTGACGGGATTGTGACCGGAACCGGAGTCGACGTGATTTACAACTCGTATATTTTTGATGCGGCGTCAGGCAAAAATAAGATGGAATATATCCTTGCCGCGGGCAAGGGGGGGGTTACAGCCGTATATGGGGATGCATTCATAGATTGCACGGGGGATGCCGACATAGCATTCATGGCTGGATGCCCTTATGAAAAAGGCAGGCCCGAAGACAATCTGATGACTCCCGCAACCCTTATCATGAACATCGAGAACGTTGATACGGAAAAGCTTCTTGATTATATTGAAAAAAACAACAGCCCCAGATTCAGGGAGGAAATTAAAGGGCTCTTAAAAAAGGACTCCTGGCCGTTTGAATTCGAAATATTCATAAGCATGCTGATAAACAGAACAGGCCGCCATATGATCAATTCAATCAGGCAGGTCGGCGTGGATGGCACTGATGAAGAATCAATTACAATGGGCTTCATTGACGGAAGGATTCAAAACAAGCGTCTTTTTGATATTATCCAAAAGAATTTCCCCGGCTACGGCGACGCTGTCATGGCCTCCACCGCTGAAATGCTGGGAATAAGGGAAACCCGCCGAATCAAGGGCGATTATATTCTTGGCCTTGATGATTTGCTCATGGGAAAGGGGTTCGATGACACGATAGCACTGTCCTCATACGGTTTCGACCTTCCGGACCCCCAAAAACCCAGTTATCAGCCGCTTGAAGGGAAATCAATAGGAGGCAGATATACAATGATACCCTACAGATGCCTTGTTCCCCAAAACATTGACAACCTTGTCGTCGCGGGAAGGTCGATCAGCGTGGAAAGGGATGTTCTGGGACCGGTCAGGGTAATGGGGCCTTGCATAGGGACGGGCCATGCGGCGGGAACGGCGGCACTGCAAATCGCGGATGGTAAAAAAAATAAATCAATCGATTTATCAAAGCTAAAAGATTCGCTTAGGGAGCAGGAGTGCATCCTTGGCGAAAATGAAATATGCAAAGTGAGGCGGACATAATGAAACTTACATTCTACGGCGCGGTAAACGGAGTAACGGGGTCAAATTATCTTCTTGAATCAGGCGGAATGAAAATTCTGGTTGACTGCGGGCTGTTCCAGGGTTCCTCTTCTATAAAGAGGATGAATTTTGAGGAGCTTCCATACTCACCGGCTGACATTGACCTGGTTTTGCTCACCCATGCCCACATTGACCACAGCGGAAGAATTCCCCTGCTATATAAGAAAGGTTACAAGGGAGACGTAATCTCCACAAAGGGAACGAAGGACCTTTGCGGGATCATGCTGCCGGACAGCGCGTACATACAGGAAAGCGAGGCGGAATACAAGAACAAGAAAAGGAAACGTTCGGGCCTGGCCGGGCTTGAGCCGCTTTATACTGTGGCTGATGCGATGACGGCGGTAAGCAGGTTCATCCCTGTCAAATATGATGATACCGTAAGGCTCAATGACTATTTTTCGGTAAGATTCAAGGATGCGGGGCATATCCTGGGTTCTGCATCCCTTGAAATCTGGTGCGAGGAGGAAGGCCGGACGACCAAGATTGTCTTCTCGGGCGACATAGGCAAAAAGAATACGCCTATCATCAAGGATCCCGCATGCATAAATGAAGCAGATTATCTGGTCATGGAATCGACATATGGGGCAAAGAGGCACGAATTCAAGGAAAATGCCGATGATGCAATGTTTTCTGCGATAGAGGAAACCCTTCGGAACAACGGTACGGTCATAATACCCTCATTTGCAGTCGGCCGGACCC
>JAFGQE010000166.1 GCA_016935835.1 Clostridia bacterium
GCGAAGGATTGCCGCTGTGATTCAAAGGGCGTCCCGCCCCCCTTACGGGGAGCGGAACAAAATGCTCAGATCAGAGGACGGAGTAACGGCAGAAGTTATCCACCTCGATTCCGTTGCTGATTGAGATCAATGTGAACCAGGCGTATCTGTTTCCGCCTGTTGTTCCCGGTATTGTGTCCATGGGATTGGAAAGGGTTTCACAAAAGACCGGGTTTCCGCCGGAATCAAGTATCTTCATTTCAACCGCAAGATAACCTCCGGCATCGTGGAACCTGTGCTGCAGGGTATACCATCCTGATTCGGTAATTGCCGCATGGTTCGGAAGTGTTTCAATGTCGTCGCGGACGGCTGGAGAGTAACTGTTCGAGGCAGCCGCAAGCAGCGTGCCCGTGGATTCATCCTTGGCGAAATGGAAGACAAAATCACGCAGCAGGGCTCCGGTGACGCTGTTCGCAGCCACCGAGTAATCGAAGCCTTCGCCCGGTGCAAGGTCGCCGGGGGAGAGGAAAACATCGATTTGGGCGAACCATTCACCCGGCCATTCGTTGTGGTATCCGTCAAACCTCGAATAAGGCCCTGAACTTGATCCGCTTTGGAATACGGCCGTGCCTGCGGACCATTCGACCACTCCATATGAACCATCGGAAGTCCAGCCGTCGGCATTTTCGGAAAAATCCTGGTTCCAATATATTGTGTCACCGGAACCAACCGAAACCTTGGCTTCATAAATTCCCGAAAAAACGATTCCGCTCCTGCCGGCGGGCATCCTTATTTCATATCTGACGGAGAGTTCACCCCGGACCGATGTATCCAGATACGCAGTGGTGACATATACTCCGTTTTCACTGTCGAGGACAGTGGAGGGGTCTGTAAGTCCCGTGAGTTCCCCGAGAACCCAGACAGAACCGCGTTTACCCGTTGTAAACGTAACCGCAACCTGATCGCCCGGCAGGATTTGTGCGGGCAGCACTGACATTTGAGTAAAAACCGGTATTATTCTTTCATCCCTGTCGCTTGCAGCAGATGCGGGTGAAGATGCGAAAACGGCGAGGATAAGCGCGGCGCACAAAAAAACCGCTGTTGTTTTTTTCATGACACTTTCTCCTTTCAACTTCTGGCATCCAAATAAAAAAACCCTTCGGCGCATCGCTGCAGAGGGTCGGCAGGACGGTCGGTTGCGCTACTGGCTCATATCCGTCAAAGCGCCCAAATACTGGCGGATAATCATTGCCTCCGGGTAATATATATTTGTGAAATCATTATACTCCCGTCCGGCGGGTAATACAATATGTAATTACAACCCTCGTGTGATGAAATGTTTGATGAAAAGCGCAAAGGGCGGATTAAGGAGATTATAAAAATAAAGCCTGATAATAGTACCAGCTGATAAATTTAACTTAATCATCCCGGCTTTTGGTGGTATCATGAAAGCGACGGTTCATGTTTGCCGTATATTATGATTATCCGGAGGTGTGCGATGAACAACGGTTGGGAAGGATTGCTGCAGTTTGTCTTTTTATTTGTGCTCATGGGGGCGGCGCTGCTTGTAAAGAACAGTTTCAAGCTGTTTCGGAAGCACCTGATTCCTTTGTCGATACTCGCCGGCCTGATGGGCCTGGTGCTCGGACCCGACATCCTGAAGCTGATTCCATTCGACAGGGACCTGCTTACGAAGGCGGTATACCATATGCTGGCGCTTGGATTCATATCGCTCGGGCTGAAGGAAAGAATGAATAAAAAGAGCGAGGACATCATCAACACCGGATTTTTTACCGTGACGACATATGCCGTGCAGGGCATAGTGGGCCTGGCGGTATCGCTGGCCCTGGCCGCGCTGTTTTATCCGGACCTTTTCAAGAGCATGGGGATGCTGCTGCCGCTTGGATTCGCACAGGGCCCCGGGCAGGCGGTGTCAATCGGCCTGCAATGGGAGGAAATCGGATTTGCAGACGGAGGGAATGTCGGGCTATCGGTAGCGACCATCGGATTTCTATGGGCGCTGATCGGCGGCGTGCCATTCATGAATTTCCTGGTGAGAAAGAACAGGAAGGTCAGGATGCGGGAGGTGCGCCCGGACCTGGACAATGTGGACGGGCTTTCGCCGGACACCGAGGAGCACACGATAAAAATAAAGAAATCCGTATATATGGATGAGCTGGCGATACAATTTGTTCTCATAGGCGTCACATATGCCCTGACATATGCGTTCATGCTCGGATTGTCGGCGTTGCTTGAACCGCTCGGAACATTCGGCAATACGCTTTCGGGATTGCTCTGGGGTTTCAACTTCCTGTGGGGCGCCATATTCGCAATGGGAATCAGGAAGCTTCTGGACGCTCTTAGGAAAAAGAATATCGTCAGGCAGCACTACGCCGACAACTTCATGCTGCAGCGCATATCGTCCACCTTGTTCGACCTGATGATAACGGCATCGATATCCGCCGTGTCGATCGCAGTCCTCGGAAGGTACCTCGGTCCCGTGCTGGTGCTGACGACGGTCGGGGGGGTGTTCATGATCTTCTACTCATATTATATGAGCAGATGGGTCTACAAGAAGGATACAATCGAGCACATGGTTACGATATACGGAACATGGACAGGGACGATAACCACGGGAATGGCCCTTCTCAAGGAGCTCGACCCTGACGGCCGCACGCATGTGCCTGAAAACATAGTAATCGGCAGCGGGATCGCCGCGGCCGCCGGAATAATCCTCATGATGATACTCAATCTCGCCACGATGGCCGAGGTCACCGGAAACGGGATATATTACATTTGGACTTTCATTGCGCTGGCGCTTTATTCCCTGGCAATGGTCGCGGGGATAATCCTTGTAAAGAGAAAGTACCGGAGGAAACCGGAATAGAGGGGACCATATGAAAATGAAGAGAATCATTGGAGCGATTCTGCCGGCAAGGGAAGCGATGCTATTTGACGCGCCTGTCTTCATTATAAAAAGCTTTCTGGCGATAATGTGCGGATATGTCCTTTTCAATGGAAGCGCATTCATAGGCAGGGACATGATTTCCCTGCTGTTTGGAATAATGCTGACGCTCGAGCCTGTGAATGCGGCGGGATTGAGGAAGGGATTCGAGCAGCTGGCGGCTTCTGTAATAGGAGGAGCGGTTACGGCTGCAATAGTAATGGCGGGAGGAGTCAATTTCATAACGGTGCCTTTGTCGGTGGCGGTCGTACTGTACATTACCCTCAGGATAAACTGGAGAAGCATGTCGGTGATAGCCGTGTTCACATCGATATACATGACGCAGTTCATCCAGTATACCTCATCGGGGGAGCCCGGAATGGCCCTGACGCTTCAACTCAGGCTGATGTCGCTGGGGACCGGCATTCTTATCGCAGTCGCGGCAAACTTCATTTTCTCGCTGGTCTTCTACAGGTCGATGCTGAGGAAACGAACGATATTTATAGTGGAGCAGACGATAGGCAGCCTTAAAGCGCTGAGGGAAGCGGCGGAGGGGGGCGGGCACGGAAGCCTTGAAAACATAAAGAAAAAAATAATTCCGATATTCAATGACATTGACTTCATTACGGGAAGCATCGGCGGAAAGGTAAAGGGGAGGACCGGCAGGGACCGGGATGCCAGTCATTTGCTTGCCCTCAAGGAGCTTAGGGACTTCAACCACTGTCTTTTCGACCTAGTATTGCTTTCAGAGGAAGAGGGACTTTTGGACGGCACATGCGCTGAGATCGGATTGCTGATGGAGTCCCTGGAGGGTTTCAGGCGCATTCTTTCAGGAAAAGGCGGGCCGGGCGGGATTTTGCCTTCATATGACGGACAGGATAAAAACATTGCAAGGATGCATGCGCATCTTGGGAGAATTTACGGGGCGGGTCCGGATAATACCGTTTAAACAAGGTCCCCGCATGCATGATGGTGTTTTCATCGGGCCGCACCGGAAAACGGGAAAAATCCTCATATTGATTTTGAACAGGACCAAACGGGGGTATAGTTGCATTGGAGGCGCGAATGGAAGAAAAAAATAAAAAGGAAAAAGTGAACAAAAAGCCATCCTTATGGGGATTGGCGGCATATGCTGCCATAATACTTGTATTCGGGCTTGCGGCTTTGTTCGCAGGCAGAATCGCACGGGGCATAGATGGACCGATACTGTGCATATATGTAGCAGTGCTTCCAAAATACATTCTGGGCCTTGCGTTCATATTCGCCGGGATAGACGGCGTCCTGTACGGGATCAGGTTCTTCAGGGATGAGCCGGTGATCAGGGTCGCCGCGGGCGGCATACAGACGGCCGCCCTTGTAATATTCCTTTTCTTTATATTCCCCGTTGCTTTGAAAGAAGGGGTTCCCCCGGGCAACACGTACAATCTGATGAGGCTTTTGATATTTTTCATGCTCCTGGTCACGGCATGGGACTTCATAAAGGAAACCATCGACTTCAGGAAGTCAAAAAAAGAACCGGGAAAAGAAGCTTGAAGCTTTTGCAAACACAGAGGCGGACCGGCCGGCGGCCGGTTTTTTTGTGATATAATTTTCAGGCGGGGGTATATCCGATGAAGAATATTGACATTGCATATATAGGCGGGGGTTCAAGGGCGTGGGCCAGGAATCTCATGAACGACCTGGCGCTGGAAGAGGACCTGTGCGGGACCGTGAGATTATACGATACGGACCGGCAGGCGGCGCAGGTCAATGAAAAAATCGGAAATATGTACGGCAAAGCTCCGGGAGCGGTGTCCGACTGGAATTACAAGGCTGTCGGAAGCATCGGGGAAGCCCTGCAGGGAGCGGACTTCGTTCTTATATCGATTCTACCGGGAACTTTCGATGACATGGATTCAGATGTCCATCTTCCGGAAAAATTCGGGATATACCAGTCGGTCGGGGACACGGTCGGCCCCGGGGGGATGATGAGGACGGCCAGGGCCGTTCCCGCATACGAAATGTTCGCCCGAAAAATCATAGAACATTGCCCGGATGCCTTTGTAATTAATTTTTCAAATCCCATGACTGCGCTGACAGCGGCGCTATACAAGGTATTCCCGGGAATCAAGGCATTCGGTTGCTGCCATGAGGTTTTCGGAACCCGGCGGCTTTTGGCCGCCATGCTTAAGGATATCGGGATTGCAGGGGACGCCTCCAGGGATGACATTGAGGTAAATGTACTCGGGATCAATCATTTTACATGGATAGACAGGGCTTGTTATAAGGACATCGACCTGATTCCGCTTTACCGGGATTTTGCAAACAGGCATTTCGAAAATGGCTATTGCATCGATGGGACATGGGACGGCAGTTTCTTTTCATCGGGCAACAGGGTCAAGTTCGATTTGTTCAGGCGCTACGGCCTTATAGCGGCCGCGGGCGACAGGCATCTTGCGGAATTCTGCCCCGGATGGTACCTGAAGACGCCGGAGGAAGCGCGCAGGTGGCAATTCTCGCTTACACCCGTCGAATGGAGGAAGAGGGACAGAATTGAAAGAATGGAACGGTCCATGCGCATTCTTGCGGGCGGGGAGCCGGTAAGGCTGATCGATACGGGCGAGGATGCGGTTTCGCTTATCAAGTGCCTTGCCGGGGACGGGACGCTCGTATCCAATGTCAATGTGCCCAACGACGGCGGGCACCGGGGGATTCCAATTGGCGCCGTCGTGGAAACAAATGCGGTGTTTTCCGGGGACGGGGTTGTCCCGGTGGATGCCGGGAGGCTGCCGCGGGATATAGAGATCCTCGTGCTGCGTAATGTCTATAACCAGGAAACGCTTGTAGAAGCTTGCCTTGAACGCAACGAGGAAGCACTCTTCAGGGCGTTTGCAAACGATCCGCTTGTGCATCTGGGCATCGGGGATGCAAAAAGGCTTTTTGAAATGATGTTTTGCGTATGCAGGCCTTTCTGGGATTGAACCAACGGCGATGCAACGCAACGGAGGGAAGATGATGGCGAAATGGGAAAAATATGAGCAGGAACGGGACAAAGCGGCAGCGGCTGTTGCGTCCGGCCGGGGGCTGTATGACGAATACGGCATTCATCCCGGTTCGGTGCATTGCACCGATGAATGCCGCTGTTTCATGGCTGACGAAAACGACGGAACCGTCCTTGTGGTTGAGGGCGGCAGTGCGATCGAAGGTTTTGAAGGCCGGACGACCATGTGCGGAGACAAGACCGTCAGGGTCTGTCCGTTGTCAAACAAGAACAGCGGCAGGATCAGGGAAATCTTTGCTTTTACGAATCCTGTTTCCGCGGCGGGCAGGAATGTTTCGATTGGCCTTGGGGACAGGCTGGGCC
>JAFGQE010000023.1 GCA_016935835.1 Clostridia bacterium
GCCGGGCGGAGGTTTCCCCGGGGGGAGCATGATTGCATCCTCGTTCCTCCTTCTGTATATGGCCGACGACAGGTTCAGGCTCAGGCTGGGGGGCTTCAAGGCGGCAGAAGGAACCGCAGGCGCACTGTATGTTCTGATCGGGCTCGCGGGACTTTTGGCGGGCGGATACTTCCTTGTCAATTTCCTGCCCACTGGTACGGTGGGCAACCTGGTCAGCGCGGGGATCATACCGGTCGTTTATGTGTTGATCGGCCTCAAGGTAGGTTCCGGGATAACCGGTATCGTCGCCGAGATGATCGAAGAGGAGGTGGAGGCATGATAAGGATTGCTTCGCTGCTGCTGATTCTCATTGGCCTGTACGGCATATTTTCAACGAGAAACATCATAAAAATTCTTATAGGGATCAACATAATGGAGCTGGGCGTAAATATATTCATTATTACGGTAGGCTTTGTCAAGGACGGACTTGCGCCGATACTTTCACCGGACTCATTGAGTTCCGCGCTGAATTATGTCGATCCGCTTGCTCAGGCGCTGGTGCTGACGTCAATAGTCATCGGACTCGGGATAACAGCCCTGGGACTGGTATTCGCAAGAAAAATACATGCCAAATATGGAACATACGACCTGAATAAAGCAGGGGGTGGCGAAGATGCTTAATCCTGTACTTACCATAGCGATTCCCCTGGGTCTTTCGTTTTTATCAGTAATATTAAAGAAAAAACGAGGGTGGGTTCTTCTGGCGGCCGCATGTGCAAACGTCGTAATGCTGTTTTTCCTGGAAAAAGGCGAGGTCGTGATCGGAGGTTTCAGGGCGCCTTTTGGCATTAACCTGATTCTTGACGCCTATGCCCTTGCCGGAATGGCCGTCGCAGGGACTCTTTTCCTTGCCGCGGTGCTGGTGTCGCGGGACAAGGCGGAAAGGTTTTCCACTGTTCTTCTTGCAGCGCTGGCGGGCATCAACGGAATGCTGCTGACCGGAGACCTGTTCAATCTTTTTGTTTTCATGGAAATCACGGCCATATCGGCTTACCTGCTCAGTTCAGCCGGCAAAAAGCCGGAACACTCATTCAATTATCTTGTTCTTGGTTCAGTCGGGTCCGTATTTTATCTTCTGGGCCTGATATTGCTTTATTCAATGACAGGTACCCTGAACATGGCGGAAATGTCCCGGCTGGCCGGGTCAATGGAGCCGGCGGCGCTTGCCGTCCCGGTGTTTCTGATTTTCACGGGCATTGCCGTAGAGGCAAAGCTGATTCCCGCGGGAGGCTGGGTAAGGGGCGTGCTGGGAAACTCCGACAGTCTGACGGGCGCCTTGTTCGCCTCCGTTTATTCCGGGGCCGCGCTTTTTGTCTTCGGCAGGATTTTCGCAGATGTGCTTTTGTCCGAAGGTGCGGTGCAAATCGTTTTGATCCTGCTCGGACTTTTGACTTTCGCATTCGGCGAGGCGGCTGCCTTCAGGCAGACATCGATCAGAAGAATACTTCTCTATTCAAGCATAGGGCAATCGGGTCTTGCGGCAATGCTGTTCGCAACGGGATTGATTTTTCCGGCCGTGCTTGTAATCATAAGCAATTCCGTTTCGAAATTCGTGATGTTCACGACTGCCGGGAAAATAACGGAGATCCACGGGACGGACGATTACAGGGAACTCGGCGGTTTGTTCCGCGGGAACAGGCTTATTGGAACTGCCTTTACGATATCGGCGCTGTCGCTGACCGGAATTCCGCTGTTGTTCGGATTTTATGCCAAGCTGAATGTTCTTGCGGCATATTTCAACGGCCGGAATTACTTCCTGCCCGCGGTGATACTGATTCTGGCGATGGTGGAGGGAGCATATTTCATCAGGCTCCTGATCAGGCTTTGGACACCCGGGAAGGAGGGGGAGGAACCTGACGCAGGCGCTGCGACAAAGGGAACCGGGCTTTTCAAGCCGGTCGGAGCCGCGGTTGTTTTCATTCTGTCAATGGCCATACTCGCGGCCGGGTTGCTTCCCGACCATGCCGGGGAATTTATTTCTTCTGACGGCGGATTGCCGGGAGGGGATGCGCCTTCCATCAATCTTTCGCTGACAAAGGGAGGGCAATGATGAGCATAGCGGTTTTTCTGGCAATCCTTATAATACTGGCGGCTGCGTCGTTTTTTGTAACGGCAGCCAATAAAAAGGCGGGAGGTTTTGCCACCGTGGCCGTATCGCTGTTCGCACTCGCAATGGTCCTTTCAATGAAGGGCTCCGTCGGCGGCGAACAGTCATTCATGTATCTTGGTTTCAGCATAACGACCGTCGGCTGGTATTTCTCCGTCGTAATGCTGACGGCATATTCAATGACATCATTCTTCAATCCCTTCTGGATGAAGAAGATGATATATCCCGCGGGATACAATTTCCTCTACCTTGTTTCGATGGCCGGAACCATAGGGATGTTCTTCGCCGGCGATTTCATAACTCTGTTCATATTCTGGGAAACCGTCGTATGGTCGTCGGCCTTCATAATACAGCAGGGCAAATCGCGAAAAGCCTCCTATGTGTATTATGTGCTGAGCGCAGTCGGATCCATGGCCACCCTGTTTGCGATAATGCTGGCATACAGCGTTTCAGGAACCTTTGTCATCAGGGATGCCTTCACGGGGCTTGCCGGGTCGCCAGGCACGGCGTTGGTCGTTTTCCTTGCATTCATACTGTCCGGGCTTTCGAAGATGGGCATCTTCCCATTCCATGTATGGCTGCCCGAAGCGCATGGCAGCGCACCTCACACTTTCTCCCCGGTGCTGTCCGGAGGACTCGTTAAAATGGGCGCTTTCATAGCCTTTTTAAGCGTCACGGCATTCCCGGCATATGAAATCTTCGGGGACATGCTGAAGATCATGGGAATACCCGCGCCCATATATTTCCTGATGCTCCTGGGCGCCCTCAGTATAATAATCGGAACCCTGATGGCAATAAAACAAGAAGATGCAAAGAGGCTGCTCGCATATTCATCCGTTGCAAACGGCGGATACATACTCATCGGAATACTGATGCTCGACCAGGTGGGTTTCGCGGGAGGCATGATGCACCTGATGAACCATGCGCTGGCGTCGGCGGCGGCTTTCCTTGCGATTGCGGCGGTGGCCTACAGGACCGGGACAACCAAAATGAGTGAAATGGGAGGAATGATCCACAGGATGCCGGTAACTTATCTAGTCTACCTTATTTCCATAATATCCATGGCGGGAATACCGCCGATGGGAGGCTTCGTCTCCAAATGGCTTGTTTTCCAGGGGCTGGCGGACAAAGGGCTGCTTTTCATCGCGGCCGCGGCCTTCTTCGGGTCGATAGGCTCCTTCATGTATGTGTTCAGGCCGCTGAGCGCCGTATTCCTGGGGCAGCTTTTCACAAGGGACAAGGATGTCAGGGAAGTGGGATTCTTCATGATGTTCCCGATGGTGGTCCTCACCCTCCTAACACTTGCGGCGGGCGTTTTCCCCAATATAATACTCAGGGTCGTAACCGAAATACAAAAATCAGCGGGAATAGAGCCGGTCACGCTCGCAAGGAATACGATTGTCACGACCAATGGCTTCCTGGATGCATTCAGGGTATTCATTGTTTTTGGATTCGGATTTGCGATTGCCTTCGTGCTTTTCATCGTAAGGCGCAAAAGCAGGAAGGTCGGTCTCATGGACACGTATACCTCGGCGGAATTCATCCATACCCCTGAGCTTCTTCATTACAGCCACAGTTTCTATGCTCCCTTCGAGAGACTTTACGACAAGGCTCCCGATACGATGAATATGTATAAAAAGATATCCGCCGGGATAGCTGAGCTGGGAGGTCTGGTGGAAGCAGTGTTCTACGGCGGCAAACCCGCCAAAACCATATTCTGGATAATGGCGGCGGGAATGGTATTCTTTCTGGCGGGAGGTGTGTTCCGATGAATGCAATGAACTTTGTCTACGGGTTTCTGGTCCTTGTCGCCGTATTCATATTCCAGACGACCCTGACCGGGATAAACCGCAAAGTGACGGCCAGGCTGCAGAAAAGGTATGGCGCAAGGTGGTACCAGCAGTTTCTCGACATATTCAAGGCGATGAGAAAAGATTCGACTTCCCATGGCTGGGTGTTTGATTTCGGTGTGATAATGGCGCTGGGCGGAATCATGGCCACGGTCATC
This sequence comes from Clostridia bacterium, assembly GCA_016935835.1. Lineage (GTDB taxonomy): Bacteria > Bacillota > Clostridia > DUPQ01 > DUPQ01 > JAFGQE01. Next base: position 4,155 of record JAFGQE010000023.1, read on the forward strand.
TTCATCCCGGTTGCCGGCTTCGAGGCTTTCCCCGGACTCGATAATGTTTTTGTAATTTCATATCTGCTGGCGGTCGGTATGCTGGGCATGGCGATGAGCGCCGCGGGTTCGGGAAATCCCTGGGCCAGCATCGGCGTCGCAAGGGCCCTCACAAACATGCTTGCGTACGACATTCCGCTCATGATAGTTATATTCACAATGATATTCGCCTTCGACTCGGCCTCTGTCGGAGAGCTTGCGGCCATGCAGCAGGGCATGGGTGTTCTCGGCTGGAATGCGGTAAGAATGCCTCTCGGGGGAATCGTGGCGGTTATAGCGCTTCTTGGAATGCTTGGGAAGAAGCCGTTCGACTCCTTCATAGCGCCAGCCGAAATAGCATCCGGACCAATGGTGGAATACGGCGGCAAGCATCTCGGATTCATGTTCATACTTCATGAGTTCATGACATTCATAGAAGTGTCGCTCATACTTAACCTGTTCTTCGGGGGCGGAGCGACCATATGGGAATATATGCTGAAGTACGCCGTGCTCTATACCTTTACAACTATAATCTCAGGCGTGATGCCCAGGTTCAAGATCGACCAGGCCGTCAAATATTTCTACCGTGTCCCGCTTGCGATGGCGGTGGTACAGGGCCTTGTCGTTATATTCACCGGATTAGGAGTCAAGATATGGTTTTAGATGAAAAAGACAACAGAAGCCCCTGGGAAAAAATCGGCGATTATTTCAGTGCGAACTCTGTGTGGATGAAGTGGTACTGCACGGGATGCGGCGCGATAGAAATGCCGCCGACGATGACTTCGCGCTTCGACATGGAAAGGCTGGGAATGGGCCCGATGGCAACGCCGAGGCAGGCCGACGTCCTGCTCATAACAGGATATCTGAGCACGAAAACGCTCAGGAGGGTCATATATTCATACGAGCAGATGAACAGCCCGAGGTATGTCGTGGGATTCGGATCATGTACGGTCAACGGCGGAATATATTACGATTCCTATGCCACTATCAACAGGCTGGACATGTATCTGCCCGTCGACCTTTACATCGCCGGCTGCATGCCCAGGCCCGAGGCGATCATGAACGGATTCGCCAAACTGATAGACATGATAAAAAAAGGTGAGGCCAGGGGCTGGCGGCATTATCAGGAGAACTACGAATGGTACAAAAAGAACCAGCTCGATTCTCTCGGGGAGGTAATTATAAAAGATGAATTCCATGAATAGCATGATATCCGATATAAAAGCGGCGCTTTCGCCGCTGGAAACAAGCGAGCCCGCATTCAGGCAGATAGCGGCCGTGGTAAAGCCCGACGGTATCCATGGCGCGCTGGCGTATCTTAAAAACAAGGGTTTCACCCAGCTTTGCATACTGACCTGCATAGACTGGATCGAGGACTCGCAATTTGAGCTGGTATATATCCTTTTCAGCTGGACAGACGGAATCCATATACAGCTTCGGGCCCGCATCGACAGGGAAAAACCGTTTTTCACGACCGTTACGGACATATTCCCCGGGGCGCGGTATTACGAGAGGGAAGTGCACGAATTCTTCGGCGTTGAATTTTGCGGTAATGAAGATTTGTACAAACCGCTCTTCCTTGAACTTTGGGACGATATCCCGCCGCTTCGCAAGGATTTCGATCCGCAGGCATATTCGGATTCCAAATTTCCGATGAGGGAAAATGCAAATGAATTCCTGTCAATGACCGGAGGTGGGGACGATGAATGAAGTTAAGCTGTTCCTTGGCCCGCAGCATCCGGGAATGCATGGAAACTACAGCGTCCATATGTATGTGGACGGCGACATAATAAACAAGTCGCGCCCGACGCCGGGTTTCCTTCACAGGGGCTTTGAAAAACTCATGGAAAGGCGCCTATGGATGGGCAACCTGGCGCTGATTCCCAGGATATGCGTGCCGGAGCCGGACATCAACGAAATGGTTTACGCCATGGGCGTCGAGGCGCTCGCGGGGATTGATGTCCCGGAAAAAGCCCATTGGATAAGGATGCTGGTGCTGGAGCTGGCCAGGATAGCGGTGCATACCATGTCCCTCGGCTTCATCGGGGGACCGACCGGAATGTACACTGCGACCTACTGGGCGATTGCGCAGAGGGACCTCATACTCGATCTGTTCGAGGAGCTGTCGGGAGCCAGGATATACCATATGTACATAATCCCGGGTGGAGTCAGGAAGGACCTTCCCGACGGTTTCGCCGGTCATGTCCTTGAAAAAATGGCGGAGCTTGAAACAAAGCTGCCGGAGTTCGGTGAGCTGATATTGAAACACCCGGTCATACATGCAAGGGCGAAGGACAATATAATGCTTCCCGCGGAAGTGGTATGGGAACTCGGGGTAACGGGAGTCGGAATGAGAAGCGCGACGGGACTTGCCAACGACCTCAGAAAGGTAAAGCCCTATGCCCGTTATGACGAGGTTGAATTTGAAGTGCCCGTGGCTGTATATTCCGATGCCCTGACCAGGCTGAACCTGAAGTTCAGGGAGATATACCAGAGTATAAGCATAGTGAGGCAGGTCCTTGAAAAGATGCCGGCGGACGGGCCGGTAAATGTTCCCGTTTCACCGGGAAACGCCCTTAGATGGACGGTACCTGCGGGAATGGTTTACGCCGCGGTGGAATCAAGCCGGGGTGAGTATGGGTATTTCATTGTTTCCGACGGAAGGGAAAAGCCATACAGGATCGCTGTCAGGGGGGCGTCGTATCCCCAGGGACTCCTGGGCATAGAGAAATATCTCAAGGGATACAGGATTGACGATGCCTCGCTATGGATGGACACCATGGGGGTCTGCTCTCCCGAGATTGACAGGTAGGTGGATTGATGAATAAGCAAAAAAGTATTTTTTCGCCGGTCAAGGCATGGAAATATCTCCTGCGAAAGCCGGTCACGGTTTTAAAGAAGGATATATTCGATAATCCCCGCGAATCATCCCCAAGGTACAGGGGTTTTCACCAAAATGACTGGGACAAGTGCCTGGGTTGCGGAACCTGTTCAAGGATATGCCCCACGAATGCCATAACCATGGTTCAGGTGGATACGCTTGAGGATAAGGAAGGGTATAAAAAGGAGCGCCCGGCATTCGACTACGGCAGGTGCTCTTTCTGTGCGCTGTGCGTGGACATATGCCCTTCCGATTCGCTGAATATGAGCAGGGAATACCTGCATCTTTCAAAGCAGGCTGAAAGTTTCTATTTCCTGCCTGATTCAAGGGGAATTCACGGCGATACCAGGGACAGGGGGTATGTCAGGGACGATGATTCGGAATTGCTTGACCTGAACCGTTATGAGATGGAGCTTGAGCCGGTGGATAGAAAAAAGTCCTTCATTGAAATAGTCAGGGGTTTCTCATTGGAAAAAGCACTCGCGGAGAGTGCCAGATGCGTCGAATGCGGAATATGCACAGAAGCCTGTCCCGCCCATATGAATATACCGGAGTATATAAAGAGCGTATGGGAAGACGACATGAAGGGAGCCGTTGGTTATCTCTATAAAACAAACCCATTGGCCAATGTATGCGGAAGGATATGCACCCATAAATGCGAGGGCGTGTGCGCCCTTGGCAAAAGGGGCGAGGCCATTTCCATCCGATGGCTGAAAAGATTCATAGTCGACAATACCCCGATGGACGATTACGAGGAAGCGGCGCTTTCATATGTTACTGAAAAAGTCGATGGAAAAGTTGCCGTGGTCGGCTCAGGCCCATCGGGATTGTCCTGTGCATATTATCTAAGGACGCTTGGATATGAAGTGGATGTCTATGAGGAAAAGGCGCTTCCAGGGGGCGTAATACGGTACGGCGGGCCTGAGTACAGGCTGCCGGAGGAAAGCGTTCTGAAGGATATAGGGATAATAGAAAAGTCCGGGGTTCATTTCATAACGGGAACGAAGGTAGGAAGGGATGTATCCCTTGAGGAACTCAGGGACAGGTACGATGCGGTATTCTTGGGAACGGGCTTTTCGCTGTCAAGGCAGCTTCGGATCCCGGGATATGAACATAGTGATGTAAAGTATGCGATACCGTTCCTGGGACAAACCAGGGATTATCTCAGGGGGCTTGCCGATATGCCGGACATCATGGAAAAAGTCGTGGTAATCGGCGGAGGAAACGTTGCGTTCGACGTAGGCAGGACACTTATAAGACTTCAGCAGCGGAAGTACGGAACCGATCATGTTTCGATTGCGGCGCTTGAACACAGGGGTATCCTGCCCTGTGATAAGGAGGAGCTGGAGGAAGGCGGGGAAGAAGGGCTTAAGGGGCACTTTGGCTATGGCCCGGATGAGATAATCATCACGGACGGGAAGATCATAGGGCTCAGGGTGAAGAAAGTCATATCCATTTTTGATGCCGACAGGAAGTTCAACCCGAGTTACGACGAGTCGGATTCCTTTGTAATTGAAGCCGGCCAGGTCTACATAGCCACCGGGCAGATGCCGGAATACGAATACTTCAGCGAGGAAATGAAAAGCATGATTACTATCGAGAGGGGACAGGTGAAGGTCGGTGCCCACGGGCAGTTTGAGAATTTCCCCTGGCTTTTCGCAGGAGGGGACATAGTGCAGGGACCCGACATAATAACCGGGGTGGCCAATGGCCATGATGCGGCGGATGGCATTGACGAATACCTGAGATCAAGGAAGAAATGATTAGCCGGGCCCCGTATAAAACGGAGGCCCGTTTTTTGTGAAACGTCAGTGATATAATTGGTTGCAGGATGATGTCCAGGGCACAGATCAGCCGGATAACGGCCTGATTGGCAGTGGAGTGATAAATGTCGGAATCAATCGGGGAATTCAACAGGCGGCTTAATGCAAGCCTTGTTTTTAAAGAGACTTCAAAAGGCTGGGCGAATTACAAAAAGGAAGTGACCCGCAGGCTGTCGGTTGCAATGAAACATGGCGGGCGCACCGTGCTTTTCGGAGCCGGCAACCTCCTTGACATCGAAATTGATGAAATAGCGGGGATCAGCGAAAGCATTGTCCTTGCGGATATAGACACGGAGTCGGTAAAAGGCGCGGTTTCCCTTTCAATGCTGAACAAGGAAAAGGTACGTATAGAACAGACCGATCTCGGCGGGCTTGACATTGCGGGCCTGCCCGGTGAAATAGACGGATATCTTGCATCAGGCGATTATGCCGCGCTTGCCCGATGCCTTGGTTCGTTCAGGCCGTCCAGCTTCAATCCGGCTGCAGGCGGTGAATTCGACAATGTCCTTTTTTCACCTGTATATACGCAATTGTTCATTCCCTGGTTCATGGAAAGGCTCAATGCCCATGAAGTCGATGCAAAAAAGGTTGCGATTCTGCTTGAACCGGCCCTTTCTCTTGCCGCCGGATTGATAAGGGAAGTCAATGATTCGGTGCTTTCCTGCGCGGGCGGGGATGCGGTTGCGGCAGTCTGGTCTGATATCCTGGAATACCGGAACGATGATCCCGTACTGGATGATATCAGGAAAAATATCGGCGATGCCGGCTGGATGGACATGTTTTATCAAAACTACGAACTCATGCACGGGCATGGGCTTGGCTCATATGGAATCCATGACATGGTTTCGAGGCTTCTTGATGTTTCGCAGGACTGGATGCTCTGGCCTGTCGTTGAGAACC
>JAFGQE010000167.1 GCA_016935835.1 Clostridia bacterium
GGATACATTCGTAGATGAGTATATTAAAAACATGAAGAAGTCAGGTTTGGAAGATTACATTAATGATAAGAATGAAATCGTAAATGCAGATTCAATGTTCTACTATGACTAGTTGTAAAGATATCTAATAATTCCCGAGCCTATATAAAGCATAAACTATGAAGGTTATTTGATATACATAAATTCATTTAGCACTACAGTCCAGCGGTAACATGTTAAGGAAGGTTTATTATGAAAACAAAACTAATTATTTGTTTATTAGTCTGTACATCTTTTTTCCTGGGGATATCCGGATGCGGTTACCAAAGCGAAAAAGTAAATTTATATTATATCTCAGCAAATAGTCATGTCAGCGAAAAAATCGAAACTGCCTGGGAAAAGCAGGTGGCCGGATTGCTGGGTTTTAATATTGACATACATTACATCAGCACATCAGACCATGATCAAAGTCAATGCTCTTGTTATGATAGCCATGATGATGCAGAATGCTCAGACGGATGTTCTGTAAGTCATTCTGTTTCAGACAAAGAATTTGATCTCTCTGACTTCAAAACACTATCCGAGTTAAACGGACTTATATATACAGACGATTATGAGATTTTACAGAAGCTTATTAACCTGGAATTCCTCAGTCTGGTAAGAAAGGACAAAACAACTATAGGGATATTTGAATCTTTCAATTATAGACAAAATAACCCACTGGCTCAATGGGTACTGCCATTAAATTACTCTAAAAATCCTGTCTTGAGATCGTATCGCAAGGATTTAGTGAATACTAACGGCTTTACTGTACCCGAAAATATAGAATCCTTAAGTGAACTACTGGAACAGATTAAGGTGCTAAAGTCTAAAACAAGTAATATATATTTCAGTGAATATGAGACTCATCTTGTACCATACTTTTTCGCAGATATTTTCAGAGCCTACGGGGTTTTCCCAAATGGTTCGTCTTCGATTTCTTATAATCCTTTATCAGGACAGGTTGAAGATATAGTCGAAGATGAGAATTTTAAAAAAGCCTTGCAATTCATCAAAAAAATGGATGATGAAAATCTGATTTATAACAGTAGTGTTTTGGGTTTTACTTCAGAAGATACCGATTTTGAGTTTTTATCAAGGTATTATTTTGCCTATGTTGAAGATTATGATGAAAACTTCTACAGCAGGTTTATAAGTGGTGAAAATGATTCTTTCCTTATTAAGGAAAATTGTATAACTTATTCCATTGGAATTCTAAAAAACACTCAAAATACTAAATATCTAACAAAGGCACTTATTAGTAAAATAATCGAATCTGACGACTTGATGATGTCTTTTTCATTTGGCGTAGAAAATATAAACTATATAGATAAGGGTGATTATTATAAAATAACAGATGTAAGCGGAGATTATTTTTACCCCTCAATCATGACTAATTATATATCTTTAAAAAAGCCTATTGGGTCAGATTCAGTTGCTGCTGAGGATTGGAGTAAACTTGTCAATGATTACAAAATCTACAGAGAATATTTTGACAACTTATTTACCGGTGTAGACAACAGCAAGTTCTTCATAGCACCGGGCCACATTGATTATGAGTATTCAAATGATGAGGTAATTTCATTAGACGAGGCTTATAACGAAATATTTGTTGATATATTTGAGCATAGCATAGATATTGATAAAGCAGTAAGCAAGTATCTGGAAAGAGCAAATAAAATTCACCAAATAAAAAATTGAATTTGGAGTGAGGACATTTTTGATGTAATATAATGCATTGAATTTTAAGCAACATAAGGGTCAAATGAAGGAGTTGATTGTTATGCCAAACATAAAGCCTGTTTCAGATTTAAGGAAATATAATGAGGTCTTAAAGGATATATCATTTGGAGAACCGGTATTCCTTACCAAAAATGGCAGGGGTAAATTCGCAATTGTCGATATTGAGGAATATGAGAAGACAAAAGCGACGGTAAAGCTACTGTCAAAGCTCCTGGACGCGGAAAAAGCGGTTTCGGTTGAAGGTAAATAGGGTGATGCATAAGATGCGTGTAAATCCACTGGTGCTAAAGGACCTTAAGTGGATAAATGTACCGCCCCCCATTGTCAAGACACACTTTTGAAAATTCTAAGTTATGTGTCTCCTTTCTTTTCTATCTTTTTATCACCTTAATCAGCCTGGGTCAGGTTGCCGACCCGGGCTTACCAGGGCGGCGTTGTGTAACCAAGCTGATTTATGTGTCATTATGCCACAGCCGCATTTTGTCCCCCTCAGGCTGTCAATGCGTATTGCCGGGCACTTTCATATTCATATGCCGGCGGTACTCCGCCAAGCGAATCGTGCGGCCTTTTGTGATTGTATACCAGCATGTACTCATTCAGAATCTGTCGCAGCTCCCTGGGCGTCCGAATCTCATATACGTATATCCTGTCATATTTCAATGTCCTGAAATACCTCTCCGTCCCGGCATTGTCAAGGCGCTGCCCCTTGCCGTCCATGCTGACTCTTACCTTGTTTTCCTCCAGCAGCCTTATGTAATCAGGGTTCGTGAACTGCCCGCCCTGGTCGCTGTTGACAATCTCCGGTTTGTTCCTCTTCAATGCACGTCTCATGCAATTGAGGACAAATCCCTTGTCCAGTGTAATGCTCAGTTCATAGTCCACAATGTACCGGCTGTACCAGTCTATGATTACGAACAAATACATGAACCCTTTTTCCATCGGAATGTATGTGATATCCACTCCCCACACCTGATTCGGTCTTGAAACCTTTATTTTTCTTAACAGGTACGGCTTCACATACTCGGCGTGGAACCTTTTGCTGAGATTGGGTGCCGGATATATCGCATAGATGCCCATGTCGCGCATTATCCTGTATATCCTTTTCCGATTCACCGCCTCTTCAAGGTGCAGGTTCAGCCAATCTGTCATTTTCCTGTAGCCCCATGTCAGCTAATTGGTATGAAGCTGGTCTAATCCCTCCTATTCCACTTCGTCAACAGTTTCATGGCTCTTTCTGTTTCCGTACTGCATTTTTTACTTCCGGTATGTATGCTTTGGCATTTGAGCCTAACGCGATTTCAAGTTCCCTATGGATCAAATGTTTTTTCTAACATTTTTCCATAATATATTGATATTGGGCAATTCATATTGTATAATGTCGTTCTTGCATTTCAGGGCATGAAACGGGGAGCTGTATTAATGTCTGCCGTCATGATTTACGGATTTCATATCTAAGGAACAGATTCAGGGAACTTCAATTTGATTGAGGGGTATTTATGATTGATGTCAATAATCTTAACAAGAGCTTCAAGGTTTATAAAAGGAAAAACGGAGCCTTCGGTGCGGTCCGGTCAATGCTCAGGCCTGATTTTGAATATATTCAGGCGCTTGACGACGTAAGCTTTTCGATAGGAAAGGGAGAGATCGTAGGATATATCGGTCCCAATGGCGCCGGTAAATCGACGACCGTCAAGGTTTTGAGCGGAATCCTTGTCCCTGACAGCGGTACGGTGACGGTCGGCGGACTTGTGCCATGGAAGGACAGAAAAACCCATGTTGCCAACATTGGCGTCGTGTTCGGACAGAAGAGCCAGCTGTGGTGGGATGTCCCCGTGCACGACTCCTTCGAATTGCTTGGCGACATTTACAGATTGCCGCAGGACAAGTACCAAAAAAATGTATCCATGCTTACGGAGCTTTTGGACCTGTCGGACCTTATGCCTGTTCCGGTAAGGCAGCTGAGCCTTGGGCAGAGGGTTCGGTGCGAGATCGCCGCATCCTTGCTTCATGAACCGGGGATCCTTTTTCTTGATGAGCCGACCATAGGCCTCGATGCCGTTTCAAAACTCGCCGTAAGGAAGTTCATAAGGGAAATCAACAAGGAAAAAGGCGTTACAGTTATTCTGACAACCCATGATACCGGTGACATAGAAGCGCTGGCGGAACGCATATTGCTGATCGGAAAGGGCAGAATACTGTATGACGGCAAGTTCGGCGATCTTAAGAAAAGATTCCGCGGGAGCCGGACTTTGAAAGTGCATTTCAGTAACACGCCTTGCGGCATACCTATGACCGGGGGCATACTAAACTCCAGGGTGATGGAAAATGTGGCCGAAATCGAATTCAACCCGGACGTGATCACCGCGTCCGACCTTATTTCATATATATCCGGCCTGTTTCAGATCACCGACCTTGAGATCAATACGATGGTGGCGGAGGAAATAATCGCCGGCCTGTACAGGGAGTATAAAATATGAAAGCCTACCTGTCTTTCTTTCGGATCAGATTTCTAAACAACCTGCAGTACAAGGTCGCGGCCTGGGCCGGGATGGCAACCCAATTCGTATGGGGTGGCATGTACATACTTCTTTATTCCGCCATATATTCATTCTCATCATCCCCAAAGCCAATGGAACTTGATCAGCTTACAACCTATGTCTGGCTTCAGCAGGCGTTCCTCGCCCTGATAATGCTCTGGTACAGGGACAGCGGTCTGTTTGATCTCATATTGAGCGGAGACGTGGCATATGAACTTGTAAGACCGGTCAATCTGTACCCGATGTGGTATGCAAGGCTTCTGAGCCAAAGGCTGGCCGGGGTTTTGCTCAGATTCGCCCCCATAATTATAGTAAGCATCCTTTTACCCTTTCCCTACGGTCTTTCGGCGCCAGCGTCATTACCTTCATTCATGTTGTTTCTTGGGACGCTGCTAAACGGAACGCTTTTAACGGTTGCATACAGCATGTTGATCTCGATATCGATGTTCCGGACCCTGTCGGCCGTAGGCTCCCTCACTTTGTTCGGGATTTTATCAGAATTCCTTGCGGGCATGGTAATTCCGCTGCCCCTGATGCCCGAATCACTGCAGAAAATTCTGATGGTGCTTCCTTTCTGGCTTACGGGGGACTTCCCTTTCAGAATTTATACCGGCCATATACCGGTGCAGGAAGCGCTTGGCGGAATAATGCTGCAATTTTTATGGACCGCCGTTTTGATAACCGCAGGGGTGCTTTGGCTCAGAAGCATAAAAAAGAAAATAGTTCTGCAAGGAGGATGATGTGAAGCTTTACTTCAAATACATGAAAATCCTGATGAGGTCCCAGATGCAGTACAGGTCGTCATTCCTCATGGTGGCCCTGGGGCAGCTTATATATCCATTTCCTCTTTATGCCGGGGTTGTTCTTCTTGTCGGCCGGTTCGGCGAGATCGGCGGGTGGACGGTTCCCGAGCTGACTTTTTGCTTTGGCTCGCTTTTGATATCCTATTCAATCGCAGAGGCTTTTGCCAGGGGCTTCGACCTCTTCTCGCATATGGTGCGGACCGGCGGATTCGACCGTGTGCTGGTAAGACCCAGGAGCACGATACTGCAGGTCCTGGGATCCAGGTTTGAATTGAACAGGGCCGGCAAACTCGCCGGTTCGCTTGGGCTTTATATCTGGGCCGCTGCCAATCTTGATATCTTATGGAGCATCGACAAAGTGGCCGTAGCGTTTTTCATGGCGGCCGCGGGAGTCTTTGTTTTTTCAGGGATTTTCGTTCTGGCCGGGGTATGGTCCTTCTGGACCATCAGTGGAAATGAACTGTTGAACATATTGACCGACGGGACAAGGGAGATGGCCCGTTTCCCGCTGGATGTGTACAAAAGCAAGATCATTCTGTTATTCGTATTCGTGGTTCCCATAGCCTCCGCAAACTTTCTGCCACTCCTGTACATCACGGGAAAGGCACTTGAAAACCGGCTGCTGTATGCTTTTTCCCCATTGCTTGGACTGTTATTCATATTCCCGTGCCTTCTCCTCTGGAAGACAGGGGTCAGGCATTACAAATCCACCGGCAGCTGATGAGCGGCATTTGTGCATATACAAAATGCAACCAAGGCATGTCTCCATGGAACGATATTTTAAATAATGCAATCATTTTTCCTTCGAGTGAAGGCCTGAACCCGCGGTTTCTTTATTTTATTTCCGGAAGGCTTGCCGCCGCGACGGACTGACCGACCCTCCTGGCTTTTTCATCAGGCATGCTTATCTTTATTTTCCCCGAAAGTTCAGGAAACTCGTTTTCAAGTACAAGCCTGGCTTTATCAACTATGAGCGTTCCTCCCGGTCCGGAGGTCACGCGTCCAAGTATCAGCACATGGTCAATATCATAGAATTCGGCGTAATAGGCAACGGCATATCCAAGATAACATCCGATTCCTTCAAAAATGCGGATTGCCTTAATTTCACCCGAGTCCATCATCTCCTGGACAATCCTGAGTTTCCCGGCCGGGGACAGGCCTTCCCTGAATTCGATTCCCGCATTTTCGGCAAGCTTTATTACACCGTCCTGCGACAGATATTTCACGCCGCATCCGATGTCGCCGGCCCATTCGTCAACCATGGCCCCGGCATTGTAGTCAAGCGGCACAAAGGCAAGCTCGTTCAGCCAGCCCGTGATAAGGCCTTCCTTGTTTACATAGCCCCCCGCCTCGCTTGTTCCCATGGCTATTCCAAGGATTCCGGTTTCATTCAGGCTCATGGCTCCTGCCAGGGCCGTAACATCGCCGTCGTTGGCGATTTCAAACGGAATTCCTCCCATTTCATTGGCGATGTCGAAGAAAATGCGCCTTACCCTGGCGTCGAACAGCCCGGTCGGAACTTTGATGAAAAGCGACGAAGCCCTGACCTCGTTGTCAATGTATACTCCCGCGGCGCTTATCCCGATTGCATCCACCCGTTCCATTTTGGATGCGGCCGTTCTCATTGAATCCAGTATGCCGTCATACTGGTACTGCGGGTCTTCTGAAAGCTTTGGCTGCCATTCCACTTCCTCGCTGTAGATTGCGACACCGTCGACCACCGCCGAGACCTTCCTGTCGCTTCCTCCCGCATCAAAGCCGATCCGGCACCCACCAAGGTGCCCGCCGATTTGCCTGGTCCCTTCGTTTTCCGCCGGAATCCCGGATCTGTCCGTTATTACGACATTGAATTCAAAGCCATATATTTTTCCCATGAGCACCGCGTCAAATTCCCTTTCGCCTCCATGTCGGTATTCATTTTTCAAATGTTCGCCCAAATAGCCGGGACCGCTGAAAAAAACCTTGCTGCCTCCCTTGAGCCAAAGCAATGTCTTGAGCAGCCTTTCGATGTAGATGAGGTTGTCATCCCTGCGGCCTTCCTTGAAAACCTCGGTACGAAAAACAGAGACCAGCCCGTTCTCCCTTTCCAGCGCAATTATGACTTCCTCCGTTTTTTTGCCTTCCAAAGCCTTCCTGTATTCCCTGTTCCCCAGGGAAACGGGAAAGAAATTCTTGTCGTATTCGGGAGTGAAGATTGGTTTCTTCCTGAAACTGAATTCTTTCAATTGACTTTCCCCGCCGGGCTTTTTTCAATAAGGCCCTGATTCCCGAAGTAAATGACCCCCACGGCCTGCGCGAACTGCGCAACCGTATAATGCTTGTCTTCCTCCAGCTGCTTCATAAGGGGAGTGTTGGCCATTCCTCCGTCCGCAAGTTCGAAGACTATATCAGGCTTGAGTCTTTTCGCGCCTTCCTTTATAAGGTCGAAGCACTTCTTTTTCTTGACGACCCTTCCAAAGAGGGTCCTCTCCTTGCATGCCGGTTCAAGTATGTGCTCGGTTTCAAACCAGGTCACCGCCAGGTACACGCCTATCTGCCTGAATATCTCATTTACCGTCTCATCATTCTCCCTGTCGGAAAGCTCCATGACATGCTCGAGGAAACCCTTGCGCATGTCCCTGGGTTCCGTGGGAACGGCGAGTATTTTTCTTCCGTGCTCTTCTTTTTCCACGACAAACCCAAGGTCGAACAGCTCTTTGAACAAATCCGGCCGTTTCTCCTTGAAGTACTGCATGGCAAGCCGGAATACTCCGCTTTGGCTTGCATATTTCTGCAATGTGCCGGCCAGGCCGGTATTAACATTGTTTATGCTTCTTACATCTTCGGCGGGATATTCTTTTTCTACAAAATCGCCAAGGTCGATTATGAAGTTATAGCATTCGAGCGGCATCTCCGGAACCCTTCCCGCGCCGTCAACCCAACCCGTACCAAGTTCTGTGCCCAGACTGTGGGCGAATACTCCGTTTCTTACCGAGCCGGGATCCGCAGCCATCATTTCAACCGCCGCCGTATAGGCCGCGGCAGGGCCGTCGTTCATGTTCTTTATCGCACCGCCTTCATGGCAAAGCTCCAGCAGCCTGTCGTTCAGGGCGGTGATTTTAGCAAATTCTTTTTCATAGTCTATGTCCGGATTCAGTTTCATTCCCCTGGTCTTGGTCGTTTCCCCTCCGACGATCTTATCCCGTACGACGACATCGGGGAACGAAAGGCCGATTGCGTCGATTTTTATTATTCTTTCGCCAAGCGCTTCCTCGGCTTTTTCAACCGCTTCGATGATTTCTTTGGTAGAAGCATTCTTGTCCATTGCCCCGGCCATCATTTTTTTCAAGCCGGGTCCGTTTTTGAAATCCCCCGCTGTTTCCAAAGAGTAATATGCCCTTGCAAGCCTCACAAGATACAGTATCGGGTCTATCAGCTGTTCGGGTCTGGAGAATGCCTTGGGATTCCAGTCGTATTCCTTGAAGCAGGATATCCGTCCGTCGCCCGCCATCGCCACCTTTATATCGGTTCCTCCGATGTCTATTCCGCACAGGAGCTTTCCCTCAAGATTCTCCGTCACCCTCCTGAGCATGTCCGATTCGGTTGTATCCTCGCTGTAGTCGGGCCAGGACGACGGGCGCTCGCAGTTGTCCTTCAATATATAACGGAACTTCTCATCACCGCCATGGATCGCCCGTATCATCCTGTCTATGACATTCATGCAGTTTCCGTACCCTGTCCTGTCGGAAAGAGGCAGATCCATGCAGAACTCCTGCCTGATGCCGGAGAAAATTTCATCAAGGACCGCATCGGATGTATTGAAGTAAACGGTGAGCGCACGTCCTCCGAGGCTTGACAGCATATTGTATATCTCCGCCTTTATATATGAACCTATGAATTCCGCTTCGCCGACGCTTATATCCTTGGTCGCCGGGACGGAAAGTTCAAAATACCTTGTGTCGCCCTTCTTGATCAAATCAAGCTCCACGAGAATGCTTTCACTTTTACTACCGGCATTTTTAAAAGCTTCCCTGACATCCGTCACAAACACATTGCCGCCCTTTTTCGCCGTTTCGATCATTCCCTTAAGCATTTCCATCCCCCGTCAAATCATATATTCCTGCCCAGCATCGCCGCCCCGACGATCCCGGCTTTGTTGCCCATTTCGGCTCCCCGTATCTTCGTTTCCTCGACATCCTCGGTATAGAGCCTCTTCTTCAGTTCTTTCCTGAGGGGAACGAACAGGTTCTCTCCTTCGTTGCCCACTCCCCCTCCTATTACAATGACTTCCGGAAACAGTGTGTTGATTATATTCATCACTCCGTCCGCAAGATATTCAATATATTTCCTTACAACCGCATCCCCTGCCGCATCCCCTGCTTTTTGCGCATCGAAAGCCGTCCTGGCGTCGATCTTATCGGGATTCCCTCCGGTCATTGTGTTGATCAGCGATTCGGGATGCCTCGCCGCCGCCTTCTTTGTCTGATATATAAGTGCGCTGGCCGATGCATATTTTTCGAAGCATCCCCTTCTGCCGCATGAGCATTTGAGCCCGTTGTGGACAATGCACGTATGTCCCAGTTCAGAGCCTGCGCCGTTGAAGCCGCTGAATATTTTATTACCGATGATGATTCCGCCGCCAATGCCCGTTCCAAGCGTAATAAGAACCGAATGCTCGACATCCCGCGAGGCTCCCGCCACGCTTTCCGCGAGCGCCGCGGCATTTGCATCATTTTCAAGATATATGGGAAGATTGAAATATTTCTGCATTTCATCCCTGACGGGCACGTTCGTAAATCCAAGGTTATTGGATGATATGAGGATTCCCGCCTTTTTATCGGGTATTCCCGGACTTCCGATGCCAATCGATTCAATGCAGCTTATATCAAGGCCCGCGCCGGAAACCACCTTGTTGCACAAATCTGCCATATCCTTGAAGATATGGGTATAATGCCGTTCCCTTCCCGTGGGAACCTTGTCGCTGTAAAGTATTTCGCCCTTATCATTGACAACGCCGGCTTTTATCGACATCCCGCCGAGGTCCACGCCCAGGTAATACATGACCGCTCCTTACACCACCTTGCTCCATGTCTCGAAGGTTTGCTCTACGTTTTTTGGCTTTCCGCCCGGGCCGAATTCACACTGGGCGATGCAACCTCCGTCCATCCACAATTTTTCCTTGATCTCCCTTACCGCCATGTCTATGTCGGCCGGCTCCTTGTCAGACAACATATGCTGCCTGTCCATTTCACCCCAGAATGTTATCTTTCCCGCATACTCCCTTAGTTCGTCAAGACCCATGCAGAATATCTGTGAATTCAGCGCATCCACTCCAATTTCTATGAGGTCCGGATATATCTTCAAAATATTGCCGTCGCTGTGCATGAACATTTTCTTGCCGCATGCCTTTGCAATTTCGCAGTAATCCCTGTACATCGGCTTGAATATTTCCCGCCATAGTTCGGGATTTATGAGAAGGTTGTTCTGGGCTCCCCAGTCGTCCATCATGAAAAGCGAGTCCACGTCGGTCCCGGCCCAGATTTCCATCAGGTCCATATTGAATTTGTGCAGTTTCTTGATGAACTCCATCATTCCGTCGGTTCGAAGCGCAAGGTCCATGTACAGCATCTCGGAACCCCTTATGAACTGAAGCCTTTCGAACGGACGCGCACAGAAACCCGAAAGTACGAAAACATCGGTATTCCTGCAATATGCGTTGACAGCGTCCTTGTCCACATTATGCCATTCGAACGGAAAGTGCACATTGCCGGCGTCCTCCCAGTCCTCGTCCCTGACTATCGGATTCTTTATTTCCCCGTGTATCCCCTCAAATATATTCTCGAATATGCATCCCCATGGGTCGACATAGGTCCCGACGCTGTGCATGTCCCCTCTGACTGTGCTGCTCTGTTCATTGAACCCGTTCGCTGATTTTATGTCGCACGGATACTTTTCCCTTATCCTTTTTACTTCTTCGGGATATTTTAGGTTTGCCCATGGCAAAACCCAGATATCCCTCGCGGCGCGCTCCGGTTTGTCGAATTCAATGGTTTTGTAAACTATTTTTCTTGACATGCTGCCTCCCCCAATGCTTGATTATATTAAGTAGTGAATCATTAGAATACCTGCACATATTATACAAAATGATAGGAAAATAGCAACATCGATTCTGCCGTATTTCAGCACTCTCATGCTTGTCCTGCCTTCGCTTCCGCGGTAACACCTTGCCTCCATGGCTATCGCAAGGTCGTCCGCCCTTCTGAAGGAACTGACGAAAAGAGGTATCAGAATCGGTATGAAACTCTTCGCCCTTTCGAACACATTGCCCGTGCCGATGTCCGCCCCCCTCGCCGCCTGCGCTTTCATTATCTTGTCGGTTTCGTCTATGAGGGTAGGTATGAACCTGAGGGCTATGGTCATCATCATTGCCATCTCGTGGACCGGGACCTTTATTTTCTTAAGGAGCGCCAGGAGTTTCTCTATGCCGTCGGTCAGCATTATCGGCGTGGAGGTGTAGGTCATTATAGAGGCCGAGGCTATCAGCATGAACACCCGCAGCGACACGATCGCCGCCAGCAGAAGGCCTTCCTCGGTTATTTTGGCAAAACCGAGGTTCACGAGCACCTTCCCTTCGGTCAGGAACATGTTGAGGACCACGGTAAAAAGAATTATATAGAGGACTGGCCTGACGCCCTTTATTGCGAATTTGAACGGTATATGGGCTATCTTGAACGCGGCGGTCACAAATACAAACGCAGCCAGCAACGCCCATATTGAGTTGATTATAAACAGCAGCACCATGAACATCATCGTGATGATGATCTTTGTGCGGGGATCCGCCCTGTGGAGAGGCGATGATCCGGGGAGATATTGGCCCAGGGTTATGTTCCTTATCATTTTCCCCCTCCCAGGCATCTCATTATTTCGGTTTCGGCGGCTCGTACGCTGAATATATCCCGTCTTATCCCGGGGCAGAATTCGCTGAGCCTGGCCATGAGCTTTGTTATCTGGGGAACGCCGAGCCCTATCTTTTCCAGATATTCGGCCTGCATGAATATTTCCCCCGGGCTTCCGTCGATGACAATCCTTCCTTCATTCATCACGATGATTCTCGATGCGTATTCGGCGACCAGCTCCATGCTGTGGGAAACAAGGATAACCGTTATATGCTTTTCTTTATAAAGCGAGGTTACTATGTCAAACAGCTCCCTGGTCCCGGCCGGGTCGAGGCCCGCCGCAGGTTCATCGAGTATCAATATTTCAGGTTCAAGCACCAGTATTCCTGCTATTGCCGCCCTTCTCTTCTGTCCACCGGACAATTCATACGGGGACTTGGCCAGTATCTCATCGGATAATTCAAGAACAGCGGCGGTTTCCCTGACCCTTCTTTCCCTTTCCTTCGCCTCGATGCCCTGTTTCAGAAGACCGAATTCAATGTCCTTGTATATGGTTTCCTCAAAAAGCTGATGCTCCGGATATTGGAATACTATTCCGACCTTTCGCCTAAGCTCCTTGAGTCCCTTGCCTTTTGTAGGCATCCCTGCAACGGTTATTGTGCCTGAGTCCGGCTTGATAAGCCCGTTGAGATGCTGGACCAGCGTTGATTTGCCCGATCCGGTGTGGCCGATTATGGCCAGGAACTCTCCTTTTTCCACATCAAGGGATATGTCGAACACCGCCTGCTTTTCCAAAGGCGAATTCTTCATATATGTATAGTTGACATTTCGCATGCTTATTATCTTATCCAAGGAGACGGCCCAGCCTTTCCGCGGCTTGATCAACGGTTATGATTCCCGTTTCATTGACAAGCCCGGCTTTCCTTAGGTTGTACATCAGCCTGGTAACCTGAGGCACGTCAAGGCCGAGCCCTTCGATTTTCTCCACATCCGAAAAAACCTCGGATGGAGTGCCCTGTGAAACAATCCTGCCGTTTTCGACCACAATGACCCTGTCGGCCAGGCAGGCCTCATCCATGTGGTGCGTTATATGTATGACCGTCAGATTTTCCTTTTTATTAAGCTGCACTATTGCATCAAGGACTTCTTTTCTCCCGATGGGATCCAGCATCGAGGTGGATTCATCAAGAATTATGCATGATGGCTTCATGGCAAGTACGCCCGCTATCGCAACCTTTTGTTTCTGCCCTCCCGAGAGCATGTGCGGTGCCCTTTCCATAAGCGCATATATCCCGACATCCCTAAGAGCCTGAACAACCCTTTTTTTTATTTCGGCGGGCGGCACCCCCAGATTCTCGGGCCCGAAGGCGACATCCTCGACAACAGTCGTGCCGACTATCTGATTATCAGGGTTTTGAAATATCATTCCGACGTTCTTGCGGATTTCCCATGTGTTTTCTTCTTTGGCCGAATCCATTCCAAGCACAATAACCTTGCCGGAATCCGGTGTTATAAGCGCGTTGAGCAATCTTGCGAAAGTGGATTTTCCGGATCCGTTGCGTCCAAGCACAACGATGAATTCCCCTTGTCTGACTGACATTGATACTCCGTCAACCGCCATTACGGGATAATCGTGGTTCTGATATGTATATTCGGCATCAATTGTTTCGATGATTATGTCTTGCAAATTTATCCACTCCCATGCAACATTGCCAGCCACCCTGGGGTTTTGAACAACTTGAAAAAAACCTTGTTATTCAGCTATCCCTAATTATACCAGTCTTTGCCCCTGGCCGCATAAAAATCATCATGTACCGCCAAAAGCAGGAACTCATCCCTGAAAACGACAAATTATCCCTGGGATAATTTGCTGATTATGGAACGACAAAAAGAAAAACCCTCTTCCGAGGGTTTTTTGTCTTTTATAATAATTCCAGTATTACCATTTCGGCCGCGTCCCCTCTTCTGGGCCCGAGTTTATAAATCCTTGTATAGCCGCCGGTCCGGCCTTTATATTTGGGGGCGATCTCATCAAAAAGCTTGTTGACGACGCTCTCATCCTTTATTTTGTTAATCCACTTCATCGAGTTCCTGCGTACATGAAGCCTGGAAGCACTGTCGACGGGCACCATCTTGGTCGTTGTTTCCCTTTCAACCACCTCATACTTGTTTCCATTTTTGCTTTCCTTGGAAACCATGACTTTCTTGCCCTTGTTGTCCAGTTTCGTCTTGGTAACCTTGACCTGCCTTGAAGTGAAATTATCGCATTCCCTGACAGCGGCCGCAATAAGCGAATCCACTATCTTCTTGACTTCCTTTGCCCTTGCTTCAGTTGTCTCAATCTTGCCGTTTTGAATGACCGCCGTTACAAGATTTCTCAATATAGCCATTCTCTGGTCTGTCGGCCGTCCCAATTTTCTATGTGATGGCATGATTACAAATCTCCTTTTCCTTATTCTTCGTCACTGGCGAAAGAAAATCCCATCGCTTCGAGCTTTTTGCTAACTTCCTCAAGGGACTTCTTGCCAAGATTCCTTACCTTCATCATGTCCTCTTCGCTTCTGTTCGTAAGGTCCTCAACCGTGTTGATACCGGCCCTCTTCAAACAATTGTATGAACGGACAGACAGGTCAAGCTCCTCAATCTGCATTTCCAGGACCTTTACCTTTTCATTGCTTTCCTTTTCAACCATGATCTCCGTATTGATTGCCTTTGCGGACAATTCAACGAAAAGACTAAGATGCTCGCTTATTATCTTCGCCGAAAGGCTTACAGCCTCCTCGGGGGTTGTGCTTCCGTCTGTATATACCTCAAGGATGAGCTTGTCATAGTCGGTAACCTGCCCGACGCGGGTGTCCTCGACCTTGTACACGACCCTTTTTACCGGCGTGTATATGGAGTCGACCGGTATTACGCCAATGACGGTCTCATCCCTTTTGTTTTTCTCGGCTGAATCATATCCCCTGCCT
Source organism: Clostridia bacterium (assembly GCA_016935835.1). GTDB lineage: Bacteria > Bacillota > Clostridia > DUPQ01 > DUPQ01 > JAFGQE01. The sequence continues at coordinate 14,946 of JAFGQE010000167.1, forward strand.
TTGTCAACGGTCAGTTCCATATAAAACGGGGAGCTTCCGTCAAGAGTCGCTATATGCAATTCCGGATTCAATATCTCGCAGTCCGCATCCGTCTGGATGTCGCCCGCGGTTATTTCTCCTTCGCCCTCAGCGTTTATATATACGGTCTTGGGGCCGTTGGAATGCAGCTTGAGCCTTATATCCTTAACATTTAGAATGATCTCGGTCACATCTTCCACGACTCCGGAAACAGTTGAAAACTCATGCAGGACGCCATCGATTTTTATCGAGGTAACGGCAGCCCCGGGAAGCGAAGAAAGCAATATTCTTCTGAGCGAGTTGCCAAGCGTTATTCCATATCCCCTTTCAAGGGGTTCCACGACGAACTTACCGTATGTATTTTCTGCGTTTTTTTCAACACATTCGACTTTTGGCTTTTCTATTTCTATCAATTTGACACCCTCCTTTTCATTCAAAGTCATAAGAATGGCTTTGCAATATGTCAAGCGGAATTATTTCGAATAAAGCTCTACTATGAGATGCTCTTCCAAAGGTATCCCGACTTCTTCCCTTGCGCATTCTCCGACTACTTTTCCCTCAAGTTTGTCAACATTGTATTCAAGGAACGACGGTATGTTCTTGCTCGCGCTTAATTCCGCAAGCTCTTTGAATTTAGCTGATCCCTTGCTTTTTTCAGCCACGGCCACAACATCCCCGGGCTTCAAAAGGTAGGACGGTATGTTGACTTTCCTGCCGTTTACAGTGAAATGCCCGTGCACCACAAGCTGCCTTGCCTCCGGCCTTGAATTCGCAAGTCCGAATCTATAGACAACATTGTCAAGCCTGCTTTCAAGGATCTTCAGGAGATTTTCGCCCGTCATACCCTTTTTCCTGTTGGCCATCTCAAAGTAATTGCTGAACTGGGTTTCCAAAACCCCGTAATATCTCCTGGCTTTTTGTTTTTCCCTGAGCTGGAGTCCGAATTCGCTCAGTTTCTTTCTTCTCTGGCCATGCTGGCCCGGTGAATAGGGCCTCCTGACCATAGCGCATTTATCCGTATAGCATCTGTCTCCCTTGAGAAACAGCTTGGCGCCTTCCCTTCTGCACAATCTGCAGACAGCGTCTGTATATCTTGCCATTTATCAGTACACCTCCGTCCTAAACTCTTCTTCTTTTGGGCGGCCTGCAGCCATTGTGAGGTATGGGAGTCACATCTTTGATAAGAGTAATTTCCAGACCTGCAGTCTGCAGTGCCCTGATAGCCGCTTCCCTGCCCGACCCCGGGCCCTTGACGAATACTTCCACAGTCCTGAGTCCGTGCTCCATGGCAGCCTTTGCAGCTGTTTCAGCCGCAACCTGCGCCGCAAAGGGAGTATTCTTCCTTGAACCTCGAAAACCGAGGCCCCCGGCGCTTGCCCATGACAGGGCATTGCCTTTTGTATCCGTCATCGTGACTATTGTGTTATTGAAGCTTGAACGAATGTGGGCCGCTCCGTGTTCTATGTTCTTCTTCTCTTTTCTTTTTCTGGTCTTTTTAGGTGCCATTATCCGCTAAACCTCCTATTTCTTCTTTCCACCGACAGTACGCTTGCCGGGACCTTTTCTTGTCCTGGCGTTGTTCTTGGTATTCTGTCCTCTTACGGGAAGACCCATCCTGTGTCTTCTCCCCCTGTAGCTGCCTATTTCTATGAGTCTTTTGATGTTAAGCGATGTTTCTCTTCTGAGATCGCCTTCCACCCTGTATCCATTTTCAATGACGTCCCTGAGATCGGCAACTTCGCTTTCCGTAAGGTCCTTGACCCTGGTGTCGGGATTGACACCGGTCTTTTCCAATATTTTTTGAGCACGGGTACGTCCTATACCAAATATATAGGTCAGTCCTATCTCAACTCTTTTTTCTCTGGGCAAATCCACCCCGGCAATACGAGCCATTAATCATTTACCTCCATAATTCATCGCATCTACTATGGTATTATTTCATCACCCCGGGCATAGCACCGCTATGCAGCCGCCCCGGAAGTGCCGCACCAATGTACCTATCCTTGTTTCTGCTTATGCCTGGGATTCTCGCAAATCACCATGACATTGCCTTTTCTCTTGATTATCTTGCATTTGTCGCAAATCTTCTTAACTGATGGTTTAACTTTCATTTTGTACTCCTTTATCTGCCTCTCCAGGTTATTCTTCCTTTTGTAAGGTCATACGGGGACATCTCAACCTTGACCTTGTCCCCCGGTAAAATCCTGATGTAGTGCATCCTGAGTTTACCGGAAATGTGTGCCAGTATCACATGCTTGTTTGTAAGTTCCACCCGGAACAAAGCATTGGGCAATGCCTCTTTTACTACGCCTTCTACTTCTATTACATCCTTAGCCAAAGTTTCTCCTCCCTCTAAAATGTCTCATCCAGATCAAGCAACTTTATCTCCTTATATATCTCCGAGTTCTGCAGAGGCTTTCCCTCCTTTATTTTCAGGGCCAGCTTCTCTATCTCGATTCCGGTCAATACAAGGTGCCTGAGCTTCTTCTTCTTGGGGTTTTCGACCTTCCTGAGGTTTCCATCCGCCATATGTACATAGCCGTCTTCAATGTCAACCGACAGCACCATGAACTTTTTTCCCTTATCCCTTCCGGCTTTTGATAATACTATCTGCCCGGGATTAACATCCAATTCATTCACCTCCGGTCACAAAACCATGGGCTCCAAGGACTTCAACAATTGATTTGCTTACCTCAGCCGGCCTCGGAGTCCCGTCGATTCCTGCCAATATGCCCGATTTCCTGTAATACTCAATGATCGGACCGGTCTTTTCGTGATACTCCCTGAGCCGCCTTACGACTGTCTCCGGCTTGTCGTCGTCCCTGACATAAAGCTCGCCGCCGCATTTGTCGCATATGCCCTCAACCCTCGGCTTCTTGTAATCCACATGGTATGTTTCCCCGCATTTGCACATGCTCCGGCCCGAAAGCCTATGTATGACATCATCGTCGCCGACTATTATATCAATGGCAATGTCCGCGCGCCTCCCTGTCTTTTCCAACAGGGAACCGAGCATCAAGGCCTGGTCAATCGTCCGCGGATACCCGTCGAGAACGAACCCTTCGGCGCAGTCTTTCCCGGCAATCCGGTCGGCCACTATTCCATTGGTTACCTCGTCTGGCACGAGCAACCCTTTGTCAATGTACTCCCTGGCCTTCCTGCCAAGTTCAGTACCGTCCTTTATGTTTTTCCTGAAGATGTCGCCGGTGGAGATGTGGGGTATTCCGTATGTTTCGGCTATCATTGCAGCCTGCGTACCCTTTCCGCTCCCCGGGGCTCCCAGTAAAATAACTATCACTTCAAATACCTTTGTCTTTCCTCCCGCCGTTAATCGAGGAATCCCTTGTAGTGCCTCATCAGCATCTGCGATTCAACCTGCTTGACCGTATCAAGCGCCACGCCGACCACGATCAGAAGAGCAGTTCCCCCGAACCATATGTTGATTCCGAATATCGCTCCAAGAACCTGTGGGAAAACCGCAACGACAGCGAGGAAAAATCCACCGAACCATGTGATCCTGTTCAATACCTTGGCTATATAGTCCGCGGTGGGCTTGCCCGGCCTTATACCCGGTATGAACCCTCCGTTCTTCTTCATGTTGTTGGCCACTTCAACAGGATTGAACTGTATTATGGTGTAGAAGAAAGAGAAGAACAATATAAGTATTGCCATTATGCTCATATGCACCACTCCGCCCTGCTGCTGAAGCGCGAGCAGGAACTTGTTGGTGGTGTTGGGTGCGGCAAGTCCGATTACTATCGATGGAAGGGTCGTTATGGAGCTGGCGAATATTATCGGAATAACCCCCGCCATGTTGACCTTCATCGGCAGATGCGTGCTCTGCCCGCCGTACATCTTTCTTCCGACCACCCTCTTGGCGTACTGGACCGGAATTCTTCTTTCAGCTTGAGTAACATATATTACCCCTACCACAGAAGCCAGGAATACAGCAAGTATGGCCGCTATTACAAGTATGCCCACGATGCCGGTCCCAAGGTCTCCCGCCTTGTAGAAAGCCCATATCTGTGCGGCTCCCTGAGGGGCCCTGGCCAGTATGCCTGCGAATATGATAAGGGATATTCCGTTGCCGATCCCATATTCAGTGATGTTTTCGCCAAGCCACATAATGAACGCCGTTCCGGCCGTGAATGAAAGCGTTATAAGGAAGAACGACACGACCGTTCCGCCGTCGTATATCGCAAAATTATTCTTCAGGCTTATGAATAGCATGGCCGCCTGGAAAAATCCGAGGCCCACCGCAAGGTATCTTACTATTTGCTGTATCTTCTTCCTGCCCTCGGTTCCTTCCCTTTGCATTCTTTCAAGAGCCGGAATAGCTACGGTCAGAAGGTTCATTATGATTGACGCGTTGATATATGGCGTTATGTTCATGGCAAACAGTGACGCCCTGCTGAAGGCGCCGCCTGAAAACGTATCCATGAAACCGAACAGCTGGTTGCCCTCGGTCATGGCCACGAACGCTTCTCTTATAAGACCGGGAACAGGAAGATGGCTGCCGAGCCTGTACACGAGAAGCAAGGCAACCGTTATTAGCAGTTTCTTCTTCAGGTCTCCGATCTTCCAGGCGTTCTTAATGGTCTCGAACATTTATACCACCTCTGCCTTTCCTCCGGCCGCCTCTATTTTTTCAGCTGCGGACTTGGAAAACCTTGCCGCCCTGACCGTGAGTTTCTTGGTCAGTTCGCCATTGCCCAATATTACGACGCCATCCATCGCCTTGCTGATTATTCCCGCCTCGATCATCCTGGCCTCGTCGACCGTGGAGCCGCTGCGAAATTCATTCAATGATTCAATGCTGACCTCAGCATATATCTTTTTAAATCTGTGGTTTGTGAATCCCCTCTTGGGAATCCTTCTATACAAAGGCATCTGGCCGCCTTCAAATCCTACGCGTACTCCGCCGCCCGAACGTGAATTCTGGCCGTCGCGTCCCCTGCCGGCTGTTTTTCCATTGCCGGTGGCATGTCCGCGGCCTTTCCTTTTTGCCGTCTTTGTAGATCCGGCAGCCGGCTTCAGTTCATTAAGTTTCATTCTGCCGTCCTCCTGTTATTCTTCTACGGACACGAGATGCGAAACCTTGGCGACCATGCCCCTGGTCTGGGGATTGTCCTTCTGCTCCACACACTGTCCGATTTTCCTGAGCCCAAGGGCTTCAATGGTAGCCTTATGACTCTGCAACGCACCGATTGTGCTTTTAACGAGTGTTATTTTCAATGTTTTTTCTTTCTTAGCCACCTTTAAAACCTCCTAATCCGTAACGTTTTCAACAGAGATACCCCTGTCCTTGGCTACCTGGGATACCGTCCGCATGTTCATCAGCCCGTCAATCGTAGCCTTGACGACATTTATCGCATTGTTGGATCCAAGGCATTTAGCCCTTACATCCTTTATGCCCGCAAGCTCGAGGACCGCCCTTACGGGTCCGCCCGCGATTACTCCGGTTCCGGCCGCCGCAGGTTTGATAAGTACATTCGCCGCGCCGTAATTTCCGATGATCTCGTGAGGAACAGTTGTGTCCACTATGGGAACGCTGATCATGTTCTTCTTTGCGTCATCTATGCCTTTTCTTATCGCATCCGGTATTTCAACGGCCTTGCCCATTCCCGCACCGACTCTTCCGTTCTCGTCGCCGACTACAACAAGGGCGCTGAAACGGAAATTTCTTCCGCCCTTGACGACTTTGGTTACGCGACCGATCTTTACCACTTTTTCCTTTAATTCAACTGAATTAGTTTCTCTGTGCTGCAAAACCATATCCTCCCTTATTAAAACTCAAGCCCTTCGGCCCTGGCGGCATCCGCCAACTCTTTTACCCTTCCGTGGTAAATATAGCCGCCCCTGTCGAAAACGACTGCCTTGATGCCTTTTTCAACTGCCCTTTTGGCTATAAGCTTTCCGACTTCCTTTGCGGCGTTCTTGTTGCCGCCGTAGGGAATTTCGTTTTTCAATGCGGCATCCAGCGATGATGCGGCCACGAGCGTAACACCCGCCAAATCATCGATGATCTGCGCATAAATATTTTTATTGCTCTTATATACATTAAGCCTTGGCCTGGCAGGAGTGCCCGAAATCTTGTTTCTGATTCTCATATGCTTTTTCTGCCTGAGCTTGTTCTTGTCAGTTTTTTTAATCATACCCTTACACTCCTTTCAGTTAAGCGCCGGTCTTTCCTTCTTTACGTCTGATTCTCTCATCGGCATATTTGATTCCCTTGCCCAAATACGGCTCAGGTTTCCTGTGCGCCCTTATTTTGGCTGCAAACTCGCCGACGGCCTGCTTGTCATAACCCTTTACAACGACCTGCGTCTGTGCAGGGACTTCCACCGTTATTCCTTCCGGGGGATCCATTTCAACCGGATGGGAATATCCGACGCTCAGGATCAGTTTTGTTCCCTGCATCGCGGCCCTGTATCCGACCCCGTTTATCTCCAGTTTCTTTACGAAACCTTCGCTGACGCCTACGACCATGTTGTTCAAAAGGCTTCTGGTGAGTCCATGGAAAGCCTTGTGGCGTTTCAAATCGCTCGGCCTTTCAATGACAACCTGTCCATCTTCAATTTTTATAGCCATGTCGGAGTTGAATTTCTGCGTCATGGAACCCCTGGGTCCCTTGACGGTTACAACATTTCCGCTGTCTATCCTTACATCCACGCCCGCCGGTATGACTATGGGCATTTTTCCTATACGTGACATTACGTCCTCCTTCTTGTTCTTTACATTGCGGGCCTTTGCCCTTTTCAGAAACTAAAAAGTATCCTGCCCCTGTCTTTACCAGACATAAGCCATAACTTCGCCGCCAACGCCCGCTTTCCTGGCTTCCTTATCGGTGAGCACACCGTGTGAAGTGGAAATTATAGCCGTGCCAAGACCGCCGAGCACCTTGGGTACATCATCTTTTCCAGCGAATACCCTGAGTCCGGGCTTGCTTATCCTTTTGATTCCCTTGATTGCATTCCTCTTGTCGGAATTATACTTCAAGGTAATCCTGATAACACCCTGGATACCGTCGTCTATTACATTGACGCCGCTGACATATCCTTCTTTTAGAAGTATGTCCGCTATGGCCTTCTTCAGGTTTGAAGCCGGGATATCAACCGTTTCGTGCTTGGCTGAACCTGCATTCCTTATCCTTGTCAACATATCAGCAATTACATCTGAAATCTGCATTTTGTTATCTCCTTCCCAAACCTTACCAGCTTGCTTTTTTTACGCCGGGTATCTGGCCTTTATAAGCCAATTCCCTGAAACAGATCCTGCATACTCCGAATTTTCTCATATATGCATGCGGTCTGCCGCAAATCTTGCATCTGTTGTATTCGCGGGTTTTGTACTTCTGCACGCGCTGTTGTTTTAAAATCATCGCTTTCTTAGCCACTATATTACCTCCTAATCATGCCTTTTTTAGGGGCATACCCATATAATCAAGCAATTCCTTGGCTTCTTCGTCGGTTTTTGCCGTTGTTACGAAGCATACGTCCATTCCCCTGATTGTATCGATGTCGTCATAAACTATCTCGGGGAAGATCAGCTGTTCCTTCACCCCGACGCTGTAATTGCCCCTGCCGTCGAATGAATTCGAGGGAACTCCCCTGAAGTCCCTGACCCTCGGAAGGGCTATGTTCATGAACCTGTCGGCGAACTCATACATTCTTTCACCCCTGAGCGTGACCTTGCATCCGATTTTCATCCCTGCCCTCAGCTTGAAATTGGCAACGGATTTCTTTGCAATTGTAACCACGGGCTTCTGTCCGGTGATGATGCCGAGATCTTTTACAGCGGATTCAATCGCCTTCGGATTGTCCTTGGCGTCGCCGACACCCATGTTCACGACTATCTTTTCAAGCCGGGGAACCTGGTTTACGTTTTTATACTTAAACTTCTCCATCATGGCCGGTATCACTATTTCTTTGTAGGCATCCTTCAATCTTGCCATTTGGTGCAACCTCCCTCCGGCTTATTTTGCCGCTTCTTTTATTACGTCTATGACCTGGCCGCATTTCTTGCATACCCTGACCTTGCGGCCGCTGTCTTCAATTCTTCTCTCAGTCCTGGCCGGTTTCTTGCATTTTGAGCAAATCAGCATGACATTGGAGGCGTCTATATAAGCTTCCTGATGTATGATCCCGCCCTGCTGGTCCATTCTTTTCGGCTTGACATGCTTTGTCGCCATGTTCACGCCTTCAACCAAAACCCTTCCCTTGTCCGGATTGACTTCGATTATCTTGCCGTGTTTTCCCTTGTCCTTGCCGGTCAATACTGTTATGTTGTCGCCGGCCCTTACATGTAATTTTTTCATTTTACGTCCTGTCTCCCTTCTATAGCACTTCAGGTGCGAGGGATACTATCCTCATGTAATTCTTATCCCTGAGCTCCCTGGCTATGGGGCCGAATATACGGGTTCCCCTGGGCTCCTGGTCGTCCTTTATTATCACCGCCGCATTTTCATCAAATCTTATATATGAACCATCTTTTCTTCTGATTCCTTTTTTGGATCTGACTATGACGCATTTTACAACTTCGCCTTTTTTTGCCGTTCCGCCGGGTGTCGCGCTTCTAACGCTGCACACTATGACATCGCCTATGTTGGCGTACTTTCTTCCGGTGCCGCCCAGGACTTTTATGCAAAAAAGTTCCTTTGCCCCGGTGTTGTCAGCCGACTTCAATACTGTCTGCATCTGAATCATCTGTGTTTCCTCCTCCCAAACGGATTATTGCACTTTCTGTACGATTTCCACCAGGCGCCATCTCTTGTCCTTGCTCAGAGGCCTGGTTTCCATAACCTTCACCCTGTCGCCTATGCTGCATTCATTGTTTTCATCATGCGCCTTAAGCTTATATGTCCTCTTGATAATTTTGCTATAGAGAGGATGCTTGACGCTTGTTTCAACGGCGACAACAATCGTTTTGTCCATTTTATTGCTTACTACCTTGCCAATCCTGGTTTTTCTGAGATTTCTGTTTTCCATCCCGTCGCTTCCTCCAATCAAAGCCCTTAGTTACTGCTTTCCATCTTGAGTTCCCGTTCCCTGATAACGGTCTTCACCCTTGCGATGTCCTTCTTGACATCCTTCAATTTCATTGGGTTTTCAAGCTGGCTGGTCGCAAACTGAAACCTTAGTTTAAAGAGCTCTGATTTCAGTTCGTTGAGTTCTTTAGCAAGTTCTTCAGTTGATAATTTTCTAACATCATTAGCTTTCATTTGCTTCACCAACCTTACTGTCTTTTTCTACTATCCTGCACTTAATGGGAAGTTTATGCATGGCGCGTCTGAGGGCTTCCGTTGCAGCTTCCTTGGAAACCCCTCCTATTTCAAACATAACCCTGCCCGGCCTTACCACGGCCACCCAGAATTCGGGACTTCCCTTTCCGCTTCCCATACGGGTTTCAGCGGGTTTTTTTGTAACAGGCTTGTGGGGGAAAATCTTGATCCAGACCTTTCCGCCCCTCTTTACATAATGGGTCATCGCTATACGGGCCGATTCTATCTGGTTGCTTTTTATCCATCCCGCCTCGGCTGCCTGCAAACCATATTCCCCGTCGGTAACTTTATTGCCCCTGCCGGCAATGCCCTTCATCTTTCCCCTGTGGACCCTTCTGTATTTGACTCTTTTGGGCATTAACATTATACTTCTCCTCCTTCCGATTTATCTTTTCTTTCCGGAAGAACTTCTCCCTTGTAAATCCATGTCTTGACGCCGATCTTGCCATAGGTAGTATTGGCCTCGGCAAAACCATAATCTATGTCGGCCCTGAGCGTCTGCAGCGGGATCGTACCTTCATGGTAATGTTCCCTTCTGGCTATTTCGGCTCCGCCCAGCCTGCCCGAGCATCCTGTCTTTATTCCCTTTGCCCCTGCCTTCATCGCCCTCATCATGGCCTGTTTCATGGCCCTTCTGAAGGATGTTCTTTTTTCAAGCTGCGCGGCTATGCTTTCCGCCACCAGCTGGGCATTGGCATCTATGTTCTTTATTTCGGTTATGTTGACCAGCACGCTTTTCCCGGTCAGGTCCTCGACTTCTTTCCTGAGCTGTTCGATTCCCGCGCCGCCCTTGCCTATGATGAGCCCCGGTTTCGCGGCATGGATATTCAGTTTAATCTTGCTTGCGGCCCTTTCGATTTCGATTCTTGCAATGCCGGCGATAAAGAGTTTCTTCTTTATATATTTCCTGACATTGTAGTCTTCAACAAGATAGTTACCGAAGTCCCGCTTGTTGGCATACCATTTGGTATCCCAGTCTTTTATTATTCCGACTCTTAATCCATGGGGATTAACTTTCTGTCCCATTCCATCTCCTCCTTGTTACCTAAGCCCGCTCTTTGAGAACCACTGTTATATGGCTGGTTCTTTTTCTTATCCGGGATGCGCTTCCGCGCGCATTTGCCATAAGTCTTTTCATCGTTGTTCCCTGCCCTGCATAAGCCTCCGCCACGAATAATTTCTCCTTGTCCAGCTCGAAATTATTAACGGCATTCGCTTCCGCGGATTGCAGCAGCTTCAAAATGTATTCGCTTGCCGCCCTGGGAGTATATTTGACAATAGCATAGGCTTCCTCAAGCCCCTTGCCCCTGATCAGATCCAATACCAGCTTTGCCTTGGATGCGGAAATACGCACGTATTTGGCGCATGCCCTGCCTTCATCCCTTCCGATTCCCAAAGCCTTCTTTTCTTTCTTGGTAAGCAGGGGAGCTTTCTGGAATTTCCTTCTGGCTTTATAATATTCTTTTTTTGCTTCTGCCTGGGTATCGAGAAGCTCTGCCGCGGTTTCCTTCTTCTTAGCCATTTTTATCTCCTTTCACTGCCTTACGGTCATCTGACGCTGGTGGCTTTATCGCCTTTTCCATGGCCTCTGTATGTCCTGGTCGGCACGAATTCCCCGAGCTTGTGCCCGACCATGTCTTCGGTTATATACACGGGGACGTGTTTCTTCCCGTTGTGCACTGCAATTGTATGCCCCACCATCTGCGGGAATATGGTTGATGTCCTTGACCACGTCTTCAAAACTTTCTTTTCATTCCTACTGTTCATATCCTCAATCTTCTGAAGAAGTTTCGGAAATACGTAAGGACCCTTTTTAACCGATCTGCTCATTCTGAAGTACTCCTTTACTTACTGTTTCTTCTCTTGACAATATACTTGTCGGAAGCTTTGTTTTTCTTTCTCGTCTTTGTTCCAAGGGTGGGTTTGCCCCATGGGGTAACCGGGCTTGGTCTTCCGATGGGGGACTTGCCCTCGCCTCCGCCATGCGGATGGTCGACAGGGTTCATGACCGAACCCCTGACGGTCGGCCTTATGCCCATCCATCTTTTTCTTCCGGCTTTTCCTATTGATATGTTTTCATAATCAATATTGCCCACCTGGCCTATCGTGGCCCTGCACTCGACGTGCACCATTCTTACTTCGCCGGATGGAAGCCTTACCTGTGCAAATCCGCCTTCCCTAGCCATAAGCTGCGCCGAGTTTCCGGCGGAACGGACCATCTGTCCCCCCTTGCCGGGTTTCAGCTCTATATTATGTATGATCGTTCCCACGGGCATGTTCGCAAGCGGCAGGGCGTTTCCCGTCCTTATGTCAGCCTTGGGGCCCGACTCAAGGACATCGCCGACTTTGATTGTATGGGGCGCCAGGATATATCTTTTTTCACCATCGGCATAATGCAGCAAAGCTATCAGGGCGCTTCTGTTGGGATCGTATTCTATTGCGGCGACTTTACCCGGGACGCCGTCCTTGTCCCTCTTGAAATCAACTATCCTGTATTTCCTGTCGACTCCGCCGCCCTGATGCCTGACAGTAATTCTTCCATAGGAATTCCTGCCCGCATTTTTTGTAATCTTTGATGTCAATCCTTTTTCAGGCTTGGTTTTTGTAACTTCTTCAAATGTCGAGACCGTCATAAACCTTCTTGCCGGTGAAGTAGGACGATATTTTTTGATTGGCATTATCTTTCACTCCTTTTTCCGAAATCCTGCAGGCTTACTGGCCTACGCCGAATTCTTCTATGCTGGTTTTATATTTCTTGTTTATAGCTTTTTCCTTGCCGTTCTTTTCAAGGTATACTACCGGCTTGGGGTTGGTATCGATTTTCACTATCGCCTTCTTGTACTTGGCCTGCTTGCCAAGGTGGACTCCCATTCTCTTCATTTTGCCGCTGTAATTTGCGGTATTGACCTTCAGAACCCTGACGTTGAAGAGTTTTTCAACCGCGCTTCTGACTTCGGTCTTCGTTGAAGAAGGATCCACGAGGAATGTATATTTCCCCCCGGCTATATCATCGCTGCTTCTTTCGGTTATATATGGCCTTATAATAATATCTTCAGCTCTTTTCATTATACGTAAACCTCCTCAACTTTTCCCACGGCTTCCCTGGTAATGACGAACTTGTCATATTTCAGTATGTCGTACACATTAAGGGAATTGACAACGGTTGTCTTGATTCCGGGAAGGTTGTCCGTCGACTTGATCACATTCTCATCGCTTGCGGGCATTACCACAAGAGTTGATTCCGATGCATTCAGGTTCTTCAAGACCTCGACCGCCCTCTTTGTCTTGATTTCATCGAATTCCAGTTTATCAAGAACTATCATGCTGCCGTCAGCTACTTTTGATGTAAGCGCCGATTTTATCGCAAGCTGCCTGAGTTTTTTATTCAATGATTTTCTATAGCTCCTGGGCTTTGGTGCGAAAGCTACCCCGCCGCCTGTCCACTGGGGCTGGACCGTTCCGCCATGACGCGCCCTTCCGGTTCCCTTTTGCCTCCAGGGCCTTGCCTTTCCCCCGCGGACCTCGCCTCTTGTCTTAGCCGACTGCGTGCCTTGTCTTGCATTGGAAAGATGCGTAACAACCGCGCTGTGCATTGCTGTTTCATTGATCTCAATTCCGAAAACCTTGTCATCAAGGGTAATGTTATCCACTACTTTTCCATTCATATCATAAACATCTATATTTGGCATTGCACTTCCTCCTTCCGTTATGCTTTGACCGCTTCGTTAATTACGAGGAGTCCGCCCTTTGGGCCCGGAACCGCGCCTTTAACCAGCAGTATGTTCTTGTCACTGTATACCTTTACCACCACAAGGTTCTGAACCGTTATTCTATCGGTACCCATGTGGCCCGGTAATTTTTTACCTTTGAAAACCCTGCCCGGGTCAGTGGCCGCCGCCATCGATCCCGGAGCCCTGTGGAAATGCGAGCCATGGGTCTCGCGGCCCCTGCTGACATGATGCCTTTTTATTGTTCCGGCAAAACCTTTTCCCTTTGAAATTCCGGTCACATCTATAACATCGCCGACTTCAAACATTTCGCCTACGTTGATTTCTTTCCCGACCTTAAACCCTTCCGTTTCATCTGTCCTGAATTCCTTCAGGTATCTTTTCGGAGCAACACCCGCCTTGGTAAACGTGCCCTTGTCGGGCTTGTTGGTCCTTGATTCCCTGACGTCCTCATAACCGACCTTCACAGCGCAATATCCGTCCTGCTCATTTGTCTTGATCTGCACGACGGAAACGGGTCCGGCCTGAACGGCTGTGACGGGTATTGACAAACCTTCTTCGGTAAATACCTGCGTCATGCCTATTTTTTTGCCAAGTATGAATTTCTTCACCTTCCAGTACCTCCTTGGTTATTGGTTCGCGTGAGCGAACATGACCTATCTGCTAGAGTTTGATTTCAATATCCACGCCTGCCGGCAGATCAAGCCGCATCAATGCGTCTATGGTCTTGGGCGTCGGCTGAAGGATATCGATCAACCTTTTGTGCGTTCTCATTTCGAACTGCTCGCGGGCGTCCTTGTACTTGTGGGGAGCCCTCAGTATGGTAACGATTTCCTTCCTTGTCGGAAGCGGAACCGGCCCTGAAATCTTTGCCCCGGACCTTTTCGCCGTCTCAACTATTTTGTTGGCGGATTGGTCAATGAGCTGATGGTCATAAGCCTTAAGTCTGATTCTGATTTTCTGTTTGCCTGCCATTTGTTTCCTCCTTAATTCTTTACCAACAAGATTCCTGTACACTTTGCCGGGTGTTTCCTTGATGTCGTATTTTAAACCCGGTCATGCCGGGTGTAAAAAATTACATCTCGTACAGTGACTTGTCGCCCGCTTTCTTGAACCGGACATTCTCCTCCGAAGTGACCTGCCTTTCATACGGCAGCAATCTCCGGAATCTTCGTATGCCTTGTCACAGCAAAAGTCATTATAAACCAGCAAAAAGTAAAATGCAAGTGTTATTTTTCACTTTTTTTACTACATTTTGCCCTTTCGACAGCCTAATAAGTTTACACCCGCC
>JAFGQE010000168.1 GCA_016935835.1 Clostridia bacterium
CCAGGGATAACTTTCCGTTTCCAGGGATAACTTTCCGTTTCCAGGGATAACTTTCCGTTTTTCGATAAATTATCCCAGGGATGGTTTTCATAAACATAACTCTACAAATATTCTTTACTGCATTTTATTTTGATGATTATATATTTTCTCCACCCTGTTAATACATTTATCTGCCTTATCGACAGTCCGTTATATTTCAGAACCTCTATGAATTCTCTTTGCTGACTGACACTTAATTCCTCCAAATTATAAGCTGCAGAATCAAACATCGCGGTCTTGATCTCACAGAAAAGAGTGGCCGCAATTTCATCGCCTATTCGGTTTACTTCAAATTCGCAGAGCATTCCATCCTCTTTACTGCAATCAAGATATTCCTCATAAGACATGTCCATGTGCTCCTTGAATTCATTCATCACATATTCATAATTCACCAAACCATATACATCATTCGCCTTGCTATAGGAACTGAACCGGTATTCCGCAAGACTTAGTACCATTCCGGCAACCAAGGGATTCCGTTCAATGTACCGAAGCAGACGGGAAAAGCTGATAAATCCAACGATAGGATTGGATTTGAATATTCCTTCGAAAACATGCCCGGTATGTTCATATTTACTATTGTAGTATTTTGCATAATTTTCCTGAATTATCCCGATAATCGCAGAAAGCTGCCTGCCATTGTCCTTCAGTATCAAATGATAATGATTATCCATGATGCAGTAAGCAAATATCTCAAAACCAAACTCTTTCTGCGCTTTTTTAATCTGCCGCAGGAAAAAGCGTTTGTCCGCATCAGTCGGAAAAATATACATCTTGCTGTTTCCCCTGTTGTAAATGTGATAGATGCCATTATCTATCAAAAAACGAATATATGACATAATCCGATTATTGCATCAAAATTGCTAGAAAAGAATAAACCAAAAATTAACTTTTGCTCAAAATTACACCAGTAGTATAAACGAGTCAGGAAATTATCCCCGGGATACTTCCCTACCCCCGGATGCTCACCATCTTCATTCAGTGATGAGCCCTGTTTTTGACATTATTGATCATTTACGTTAACCTTTTATCATAACTTTTTAAAATTACACTCAATTATTCGTCGCACACACATTTTTACCCAAAGGGGATAATCATATGAAAATGCAAACCGAAAGACCCAATTTTCTAATAATAATGAGCGACCAGCACAGCAGGAACTTCATGGGGGCTTATGGCAACAAGATAGTGAGGACGCCAAACATGGACCGGCTTGCTTCCCAAGGTATGCTCTTCAACAACATGTACTGTGCCTCCCCTCTTTGCGTACCCAGCCGAATGAGCTTCATGACATCATGCACGCCCACATCCAACAGGGTCTGGAACAACAATCATATTTTAAGCCAAGGCATACCGACATGGGCTCATGTCCTCTCTGCCGCAGGATATGAGACGGTTCTGCTTGGAAGGATGCATTTCTGTGGTCCCGACCAAAGACATGGTTTTGAATCCAGACCGATAGCTGAGCGAAATGCCGGTCCTGTGGGTATGACGCCAAAAGGCGGTCCTTTCTGGACCAAATTTCCCGGAAGCACATCAGGCCAATGCCGTGAATCCGTTGAAATTGCTGGCCGTGGAAATACCCATTATCAGTGGGGGGATGAAGAAAAAACCCGGATTTCCATCAAATGGCTCGAACATAGAGCCCATTCTTCGGAAACGCGGCCGTTTGCTGCGGTTGTCGGATATACACTCCCTCACTGTCCGTATGTTGCTCCCAGAGAGTTGTTTGATTATTATTATGAGCATGCCGACATACCCAAAATAGAACAAAACCAGCCGGAAACAATTATACGTTTCCGAAAATTACGCGGAATACTTGATCCCCCGCTCGATAATGAAAGAATAAGGGTGGCGAGAGCGGCATACTACGGCCTTTGCGAGCATATTGACAACCTTATGGGACAGGTTCTGGATGCAGTTGAAAATTTGGGCTTGGCGGAAAATACGGTTGTAATTTATACATCCGACCACGGGGAAATGGCGGGCGAGCACGGCTGCTGGTGGAAAAGCAATTATTACGAATCAAGCGCCTCTGTTCCAATGATTGTCCGCTGGCCTGGTACAATTGCTCCCGGCAGCATGAACAAGTCTATATGCAGCCTCATGGACATAGGGCCGACACTGGCGGATTTTGCAGGTGCTTCCTTTCCTTATCCGGTTGACGGGAGGTCCCTTCGAAGAATACTGGAAACAGGCTCCGATAAAACCTGGCTTAATGAAACATTCAGTGAACTTTCGGATATGCGGGGAGGAAACATACCAAGCCGCATGATAAGATCAGGACCATGGAAACTCTGGATCTATGGTGACTCCGCAGAACTCCCTCCCGCTTTGTTCAATCTTGATGAAGATCCCGGGGAAATTGACGACCTGGGATGCAAACCGGAGTATGAATGGATAAAAAAGCGACTTCTTGAAAAAATTCAAAAAAACTGGAAACCTGTTGAAATATCAGCAATAAGCAAGCGCCAATGCGAGTATTTCGATTTACTGGCATCATGGGGCCGTGCAACAAACCCTGATGCTCCGGACGCCCTCGTCTATCCCCCGGCAGAATTTGAAGACAATGTAGAGCTGCTCTGAATGATAGATATTCGGCAACTATATTAAATATAGAATTATCCCTGGAATGATTTCCCACCCCTTTCAAAACGGAAAGTTATCCCTGGGATAACTTTCCGTTTTTCGACAAATTATCCCAGGGATAACTTTCTGATTCAATCCGTGGTTTTTTCGTGGCAGACTTCCTCGACGCTGTCGTCGTAGTCGTCGAGAGCAGGAACATCGATGGAGCCGTCGGGTCTTCTTACTGCTTTATGAGGACTCTTCCTTTTCTTTTTCTTGCCGTTCATTGCAAGAATAAGCAGGAGCCCGAGACCGATGTAAATCAACTGGCCGAATCCAGGTTCCGTCTCGCTTTCAAGCATATTGACAAATGGCGCGAATTCAAAATACCGGACCGTATCATCCGTGTCAACCGCCATATCGCCGCCGCGCTTTTGCGTGTGGCCTTGGCGAAGCACCCCCTCATTGTCCATAAAAGTATAGTCAACGGACCACAGGTATCTCTGTTCATATGGCCTTCCGTCATCCGCCCCTCCGATGCGCCGGATGCTGACATCGGCCACAGCTTTGTTGCCGAATATAAACAACAGCAGGCTGACTGCTGCTATAAGAATCAGCGCTGCACCGACCGCCGAAATTACAATTTTCCAGAAAACTCCGCCGCTTTTCTTTTTTTCCTTCTCCATGAATACCCCTCCTCCGGACTATGAGTCCGCAAGCCCCTGATGTTGCATGTCAATTCATTTTTTCGGCATTTTCATAAAGCTGCCTGACCTTGTCCTTTGGTATCAGCGCCGCAAGAAGCAAGGCGATGATAATGATGCCCGGAATGTCGACCAGCAGACGCGTCACTGCAAATTTCGCTCCGAGGGATGCGACTTCGAACAGAAACATCGGAATTTTTGTCGTCGACCAGGCCCCGATGAATATAAGGATATTGCTGAACTTTACACCTTTTTTCATGAACACCGCGGCAACGGGAAACGCGCCGTACAACGGGCCTGCCGCAGCCGATCCCAGTAAAATTGCAAGTACTATCCCTTTCAGGCCCGAGCCTTCACCCATGTACCTGACCATGGTTTCCCTTGGCACCCATACGTCGAGCAATCCCAGGAGTATGAATATTGGCGGAAGCACAAGGGCCATTTCCTTGAAAGAGTAAGCCGTAATGTTTATCGCCCTGAGTCCGGCCTCCCTGTTTAACAAAGTGAACAGCCCGACACCCGCAATGGCTAAGAACACCATCAGATATCTCTTCAAAAACTTTTTCATAAGCCGCCCACCACCAGTCCGATAATATATGCCACCAGGAATGAAAACGCAAACGCCATCAGGTTCCTGTACAGCGTCAGTTTCTTTCCGAAATACTTCGCCTCGACCGGAAATGTAATTACCCCGACCATCATGAGCGTGGAAACGAATGCGCCGATCTGCATATATCCAGCACCTCCCTCAAGCAGCATCGCGGCCGTCGGAAAGGCTATGAACCCGGGTATCAGCGTAATTGAACCGACCACGGCGGCAAGCACGACTCCGAGCCAGCCGGAGTCTACCCCTATGATTTTAGATATTACCTCAGGGTTGATCAAGGCCATCATAACTCCGACCAGCAGTATGATGACCAGAAATTCAGGAAGGATATGTTCGAATGCCTTCCATGCCTTTTTCAAAACCATGCCGGTCTTCTTCCTGTCCTTGAAAAATGAAAGCGCAAAAAGAACAGCGGCGGCAATATATAGGAACTCAGCCATACATCAACCCCCGTCGGCTATCATCTTCATGATTTCCGTATGATTTGGTATCCTGCCCATGGACTTGATCTTTCCATCAATCATCAACCCAGGTGTGCTCATTATCCCGGTTTTGATTATTTCCTCCATATCGGTGACATAAATCACCCTGGCGTCGGACCCAAGCTCCACGACCGCCTTTTCGGTGAGCGCCAGAAGCTTTTTGCAGCTTGCGCATCCCGATCCCAAAACCTTTATTTCCATAACATTCTCCCTTCATATATAGCAAGACCACAATTCCGGCTTTTACAAACCCCGGCATGCCGCACAGGTCAGATAAACAGAAAACCCAGCGCATTGAAAGCATAACCTATGATCAGTATGCCCGCAACAACTATTCCCGCGAATATCAGCAAAAGCTTTGTCTTTACGACCTTCTTCAGCAAAATCATCGACGGCAGCGACAGCGCGGTCACCGCCATCATGAACGACAGCACGGTGCCGATCCCCACTCCCCTTGCAACAAGCGCCTCGGCAATGGGCAGCGTTCCGAAGATGTCCGCGTACATCGGGACCCCGACGGCGGTTGCGATTAATACCGAAAACGCATTTTCCTCTCCAAGGACGGCTGAGATGATCTCCTGGGGTATCCAGTTGTGTATCGCTGCTCCGATTCCAACCCCTATCAATATATACAGCCATACGCGCTTTATTATTTCAATCACCTGATCCCGGGCAAAGGAAAGCCTGTCCCGGGCGGTCATTTCGGGGGTGTCGATTTCCACGGCCTTTCCCGCATTGTACACAAACGGCTCAATATATTTTTCAAGCCTGAGTCTTCCTATCAGCGTTCCTCCAAGCACCGCAAGCACAATCCCCACAAGCACGTATGCCAGTGCAATTTTCCAGTTGAATATGCTTGCCAGCAAAAGCACGGATGCCAGGTCCACAAGCGGCGATGATATGAGGAATGAAAATGTGACGCCTATGGGCAGGCCCGCGTTCGTGAAACCGATGAAAAGCGGTATCGAGGAACATGAGCAAAAAGGCGTCAGCGTGCCAAGAAGAGCCCCGAGGGTGTTCGCCCAGATACCCTTGAACCGCCCCAGTATTTTTCTGGTGCGCTCGGGAGGAAAGTGGCTCTGAATGTATGAAACCGTGAATATAAGGACCGCAAGGAGAATGAAAATCTTGATGACGTCATAAATAAAGAAATGTATGCTGCCGCCAAGCCTTTCCGTCGTATCAAGCCCGAACACCTTCTCGACGAGCAGCCTGACCAGGTTGCTGAGCCATTCCATTTTCAGCAATTGGTTGTTGAGCCATTCGAAAATTCCCATTTATCTGTCTCCCTTTATATTCCCCGCGCCCGCCATGACCGAATCCCCCGGAAACCATCCCCTGGTCTTGTTCGCTATCCTCACCAGCGTCAGCATAACGGGAACCTCGACGAGCACCCCCACTATAGTTACGAGAGCCGCCGGCGACTGCAGGCCGAAAACCGATATTGCCACGGCGACCGCAAGCTCGAAGAAATTGCTTGCGCCTATCATGCCGCCCGGTGCCGCGATGTCATGCGGAAGTTTCCAGGCCTTCGCCCAGAGATATGCAATGAAGAAAATCAAGAAGGTCTGGATTGTCAGCGGAATCGCAATCAGCAGGATGTTCAGCGGATTGTCCGCGATCGTCCTTCCCTGGAATGAGAATATTATGAGCAGCGTCAGCAAAAGACCTGCGACCGTTATATTATTGAATCTGGGTATGAATGTTTTCTCGAAGTACTCAACTCCCCTTTTCGAGGTGATGATTGTCCTGCTCAGCCACCCGGCGGTCAGCGGAATCACCACAA
>JAFGQE010000169.1 GCA_016935835.1 Clostridia bacterium
ATCTCGCGGAATTCCTCGCTTCGCAAACAGCCGGGGCAAAGGCCTTGCTTGATGAACCGGGCATAGGGGATGAAATTCTTAAGGCCGGGAACCTGGCTGATATCATAAAAAGCCTTGGCGATTCCGACAGGCTGAAGGAACTTGCCGAGGAAATAGAAGAATTGATAGACGAGCTGACCGATGAAGAGGGGAACGCGGCGGATGAGGAGACACAGGAAGCCGTGGACACGCTCGGAGATATCAAGGACAAGATTGAGGATCTGTTCGCAAATGCAAAGCCGGCGCCCGGCCAGCTTGATGCGACGACGGAATTCAAGGGCACATGGGATCAGCCGAACAAGGTTCTCCTGAGATGGATACCACAGATAGAGTGGCTTCCGGAGGAAGGATACTACCTTTACAGAATAATCAATGGAAATGCGGTGCTTGTTGACAGCAAGATGGGAACAAAGGAAAAGGTGTATCAATTCACCGGCCTCAACCTTGAATTCTCACCGTTTATCGCCGAGATTTACAATGATTCCGTACTTGACCCGGTGAAACTCGGCAATATAGGAGTTAGCAGCATCCAGCAGTTCAACGACATGGTCTTTGGCAGCGTAATACTTAATTCCAGCATGATCAAGATAGAGGGCGGCCAGGCGTTCGAGGACCAGAAGGAAGGCAAGTTCATAAGGCCCGCATCAATCATAGACAAAGTACCGGAGGCGGATCTATTCAACAACTCCACCATACATCTCGTGACGCAGATCAACACGCCTGTCATGTCAATAGCGGATGCCATGAAACCGGCTGAAAGCACCGTTTCACCGCTTGTTCCCCAGATACCCCAGCTTACATTGGCGGAAGAGACGGTTCAGCTTGTCCTCGATGCCAGAAATTCAATGCTTACTTTGGCAAATACGGATTCAGAGTTTGCCGAGGCGGTCGGGTTCGGCTATGAGGATGATTTCGGGAACCAGACATACGATGTCAACACAGTCATTGAATATGTTCTTCTTCCACTTACGGAAGGTGCGTCTGCGCCCTCTCCCCAGGAAATAATCAGTGAAAGTTCTAGGGAGGGAATGTATTCGACAAAGGTCAGCTACGGAGCAGAGACGCCGCTCGAGGTTCCGGAGAACCTTCAGGGCTATGGCGTGGACGGGGAAGTTCATCTGAGGTGGCAGGCCCCTACGACGGAATACGGCAACAGCATAATATCCGGATTCTATATTGAGAGAAAGAAAAATGGCGAAACCGAATTTACCAGACTCAATGATATACCTGTCGCAATTTCCTTCATGGAGGATGAAAACCATATATTATATGAAGTGCCCGATTATTATATAGATTATGATGTCGAAAACGGCGACAGGGTAACCTACAGGGTGCAGGCGCTTGATATTTTCGGCAGATTGAGCGATTACACATCAAGCCCGCTGAGCATTGACGTGGTCAAGACAACCCCCCCGGGATCTCCCGAGGTGGACCAGCCGGTTATGTCCGATTCCGTCAAGCACAGGACGGAGAGCTTTTTCACGGAGGCGATAGAAGCTTACTCCGGAACCAAGGGAGTGATATTGCCCATTTCAAAAACCACGGACGATACTGAAAAATTCATAATATACAGGAGCACGGCATGGGGGAACGGATTGTTTTCGCAGCCCGTCGAAGTCGGCAGGGTCGAGATACCTGCCGAGAAACCGGCCGACAAGCTTGTTCTCAAAGGCGGCGGCGTACCGGGCGGAAACATAATATTGCAAAAGGATGCGCAGGGTTCTGAAATAGAGGCTGTGTTCTTCGATGCGAATGTAACCCCGGGATATTTCTACAAATACTGGGCCTCGGCCGTTGACGGCTGGGGAAACGAGAGCGCATGGTCCCATTCCAAGGTGCTTGGATATTCCACGGATGCGCAGCCGCAGCTTCCGGGTTCGGCCACCGCATCCCTGACGCTCAACATGCTTCCGGATTTTTCGGCGGAAGCGGTCGGGTTTATGCAGGGTAGGTTCGCGGACATCGAAATGGCGGCTGACATAAAATGGGGGAGCACGCCAATCGAAGGGGGATATGAGCCGAGGGCGGGAGTCGATACGACGGTCGTGCAGGAAGCCCTGGTAAAGGATGTTTCAATCGGCGTGTCCGTTTCGGACATTGTGCGAAAGGGAGTAACAGCGCTTCCGCAGATGCTCAACCTGTTTTATGGGAACATGCCGGAGCCGGCTGATGTGCATGACATAATAGCCCTTCGGGAAAGCGACATCAGGCCAAACGGAACCGCGGATGTCTCCTGGTATCATTATTCCGGGGAAGGCCTGGGCGCGTACAATGTTTACAGGACATATATCGACGGGGGCGACATCGATGAAATACGGGCCATGCCCATAGAGGAAATACTCGAGGCCTACGACTGGACGCTCGTTGAGGGAAACATAACATATAACAAGATCATCGATACCGTCCAAAAACAATCAGGCAGGATATATCTGTACATGATATCAATGGTTCCGGCGGAAACGAAACCCGACCTGGACATCGGATACACCGGATATGTTCCGGGCGGATGGATCAGCCTGAAATGGGACCGCCCCGACGATGCGCAGATCTCATATTTCAATGTTTACAAGGCGGAGGTCCCGTATTTCAGCGCAAGCGATGATCCCGACGCCCTCGACTGGACACTGGTCGGCGACAAACTTAAATATACAGGATATGTGGAGGAAGCGGACCAGACCATCGCTCATTACTACTATTTCAAGATAACCTCCGTAAGCGTCTGGGGAGTGGAGACCGAAGGCTATACGCTGGCTTCGATAAGGGTTGCATCGACTGTTCCGCCACAGGCGCCTTTCATGCTCATTCCGTTCCCGAAGAAGGCAAGCGTCGAGGTAAGGTGGAACGGGGTGCCGTTCGCCAGCAAATACAAGGTGTTCAGGACAATGGTTCCAAGGGTGACCGAAGAGGATATTTCCTCGATTCAATTAAGGGCGCCTGAAATGTTCAACAAGATATTCATGCCCGAGATAAGCACCCAGATATATATGCCCGACCTTAAGATAATCCCGTTTTCATCGGACAGGCCTGAATACGGCATGATGGCGGGAGGGATAACCCTGCCTGCCGCGACGGTATCGGAAGCCGTGTCGAATTTCAACACGCTTCAGCTCCTGGCGCCGATGACGGTCATGAACAGCATCAAGACATCGCCGGTTGACACAAAGGTCGATGTATTCAAGAACATAGTCGAAAAATACGGCGTACTTGCCGTCGCCCCTTACGGGATGCTGGATTCAGCACTGGCGAAACTGGTCATATGGGATCTGGTGGATGAAGTCGACATACCTCTTGGACAGGTTTCGACGGGAACATTTTCCTTCGTCGATACGGATGTCGAATTCGGCGACACATACATGTACACGGTGCAGGCATTCAATGATGATGGATTGGCATCGGAGCGTCCCGAACCGGTCAGCGTATCGCCCAGGAAAGGCGAGGCCTTCCCGCCTGTGACAGGTGTGGCGGCGGCCATAGACTCCGATACCGGACAGCCCGAGATTACATGGAACAAGGCGAAGGACCCGAATCTTTCGGTTGATGAAAGCGCGGAATTCATAGCCGGCTACATCGTATACAGAAGCAAGGCCCAGAACGGGGAATATTATCAGGCCAGCCCGTTGCTTACTGCGACCGGGTACATCGACAATGATGCGGATCCCGCGGCGGTCAACTGGTACAAGGTGAAGGTTGTTGACACAGGAGGATATACTTCCGAGTTCTCATCCGCCGTATCCACCGGGGGACTCAGGAGTTTCCTGCTTCCGTCAAGCTCCATATTCAGAATTTACGAGCAGCCACAGATCATCATACCGCTCATTCCTTTCGGGGAACAGCAGGAGCAGCCGGCGGATCTTACCGCGGGCACCGCCTTCATCCTGCCCCCGATATCATTCCCGCCGATAATAATCGCACCGGTTACTCTTCCGGCTTCAATGAAAATCGCGGGATTTGATGTCATCAATGTCGCAACCACAGGAACGGGCTCGCCCAAGACAGGCACCGGCGACCTGGTAATTGCGAACAAATACACGGTTCCGGTCAATCTAACGGTGACCTCATGGGGCAGCGACGGCGAAATAACCAACGGAAGCCTGTCGCTCAAGAGCGCTGTACAGGTGGGCAACACCGGGGTATACATGAGCGCTCTTTCAATAAACACCGAGATAAACAAAGGACTGGCGACCGGATATGTGGTCAAGGCGGGAAGCCAGCCGACGGAAAATCTCATGGGAGACCTGTATTCGCTAAGATTCAATAACAGCGAAATAACACCGGGGGGAATAATCTCGATTACGGAGATACCTGAATTCAGGTATGACAATATACTTTTGACCGGTATGGAGAAGATAACCCTGAACCTGGGAGCCTTTGATGCAACGGCCCCGGCTGTAATCCAATCGGAGACAATAAGAAAAAGAGGCACGATATTGTACCTGTCATTCGGCACGGGATTCATCAACATGATGAACGGGGTGGCCGAGAACAACCTCGGGATGGAAACCATAGACAACAAGGGACTTGAATTCAGCTACAGCATAATAAATTTCGACAAGAACGGCGCAATGAACGGAACAATGTCCATATCGCAGTGGCAGCTCATGCGCACGGTAATCCCGGCCGGACTGGGCATATCCACAACCGACGCAAAGCTTGTTTATAAAAACGGGGTGCCCGACACAACCGCAAGCTATCTGAAGGGCAAGATAATGCTGCCGTTTGAGACATTCGTCGATGATTCGCCGGTTTCGGCAAGCTTTGACACAATCGCAATGCAGACCCTCGGGGATTCCGTCTTCGACAGTTCCAACGTAGGCGGGTTGCTGCAGATGAATCCAAACCTTATAAAATCAGGTGCGACGCAAGTCGGGCAGGTTCAAAAGAACATTGTCGATGTCGGAATGTTCTACCTTGCGGAAAGAGCCCAGCTGCAGACGCTTCTTATCATGCCGACCGAACTCTCCGGCTTGCCGACGATATCAAGCATACCCATTGACATAACGGGTTGGAGCGGAAGAGGTTTCATAGTATACAATAAATCGCTTATGCCCACGCTTGTCGGCAACGACGACGAGGAGGTTGGAGTAATTGGCAGCAATGTGACAATCGACCTCGACAGGGGACAGACAACCAGCGATGCCATGACGACGGAAACACAGGAAGCCGTCTGGACCGGAATGATCATAAAGTCGGGAAGGGTATCGCTTCCACCTGCTTACATCAAGACAGAGTCGAACAAGAGGGTTTCATTCAATCTGACGCCGGGTGAAATGCTGTACGACCGCAACGGGTTCTATTACCAAAGCCAGGCCTATTCGCCTGAAGGCATTCCGGTCAACCTGGGGGATCAGCTCGGGGGATTCCAGGATGCCTACGCAAACAGCATATACATAGACTTGTATAACAACAGTGTCAATCTCGAGATAAAGGGATCGATAGGAATCCCGCTGTTCGGTTTTCAAAGGGCGAACATCAGGCTTTATACCTCAGAGGAACTGGGCAAGCTTGTTTGCACCGTTGAGGAAACCGAAAAGTTCGATCCCGCGGGCACCGGGGAGGTATTCATAAAAATCAGCGGCGGTCATCTAATGGAGGACGGCCTGCACATGGACGGCACCCTTGACCTCAGTTTCAATGGAAGCATAATGATGAGTGACATAGCCTTCACCGAACTGATAGTTCCCGCAGACATGGGGATGCTCAGGGAAGCCAACAATCCTGAAGGCCTGCTGGGTTCCGCATTGTTCGACAAGCCTTACAAGATCAAGTTCCATGACTTCGACATGGAGATACGCGCCCTGTCGCTTATAACCAGGGGTTCTTCGTATTCAGTGGCGATGCTGGCGCCCAATCTTGGTACAGGCATCAGAAGGACCTTGAAGTGGAGCGGAATCACAATGCCGGTTTCCGGCTCGGTAAGCTTCTATTCAAGCGATATGTATCTCTGGGGGGGCATGCAGCTTTCAGATACGCTTTCCGTCGACACCCAGGAGGATTTCGACAGGATCATAATCGCAGGGGTCTTCGAGAATCCCGGAATCAACTATTCCGAATCAAAATCAAAGGTCAACATGGATTTCGAGGAGTTTGCGCAAATTGATTCAGTCGCATCCCCAAAGGTCGTCGACCCGAATTCGGGGATCATTGAATATGAGACTGATTCGCTGGAAATGGTTTTCAATACCGCCGCGGATATATTCGGCGCGGTCGAGATAGAGTGCAATGCCAGGTTGGGATACGACAAGGTAATGGGCAGATACTTCTTCGCGCTTGCAATCTACTACAGCGATCCCATGGGCGGGATTGATTTCGGTTATGGGAAGATCAATGATATCACGGGTGTTTTCGGCTATAACCTTGACATTGAATATTCCGAGGAAACAGGTTATGTGATACCTGCGGGGAAACAGGGACTGTTCAATGCGATTGATACCATGGATGTGAACAGGACCCCGGGAGGCAACTATTTCTTCGCGGCCACGGCATGGATGACGCTCGGGTATGAAACAAGCTACGGCAAGCTTAAGCTTGGAGAAGTCAGGAACCTGTACCTGGTGGTTGAAAAAGGCCCGTCGGTCGAAATAGGGGGGCAGTATTACGGGCCGTCCAAAGTTACTTCGGTCATGACCGGAAACGACCTCAGGCTGATGGGAACCGTAAGGATCGGCTATTATCACAGGGACAAGCTGTTCAAGTTCAGCCTTACCCTGACGGATTTCGGAATGTATGGTCTCGTGCTGAACGGAGATGTCGGTTTTGAGATGAGCCCCAGTTACTGGGAGCTTCGCATAGGGTATCCCAATCCATTGGAAGCCAGGATGGGAAGCCTCTCGAAGGCAGGGTTCGGCCTTGTGATAAAAAACACCACCCCGCCGTCTGAAAACTTCGTAAAGGGCAAGATGTACTTTGAGTACGACACGGGGTATGTGACAATCGCCATAGTATACTTCAGGGCGTACCTGAAGATCGGTGGAGAGGGTGAGTATGATTTCAATGAAGACCACCTGCTGCTTTCGGCCTATATACAAGGGGGGCTTGAAGGCGGCATAAAGGTCGGCGGAAAACGGTATGAGATAATATCGCTCCACCTTAACGCCCAGGGCGAGCTTGAGAAGAAGGACAATGACTGGAGGCTTGAGGCCCAGGTCAAGATCAGATACCACCTGAGCCTTGTCTTCTTCGACGTGGGAGGCTCGGTCACCTGGCACATGAAGCTGTCATTCTAAACAATGGCAATGTCCCGGGCGGGATGCCTGCGGGCTTCCCGCCCTTTTTGCACAATTTGCCCGGCTTTGGCGGGATTTGTCCATTTGGACCTTTCATCCGAATGATTGTTTGCAAGTTCGATTGAAGAGTGGAAAACCAAAGCCCGGGATTATGCACGAAAGGTTAATATGATTACCGAAGACTATATAATGAGACTGATCAGGCTTGCCGCCGAATTCATCGCCAAGGCACTGGGACTGGCAAAAGAGGGGGATTTTCTTGCCGGTGAGGAAACCCTGGCGAACGGACTGAGGGACCTGACCGGCATCAGCCTGGAAACGCTGGTGGCAGTGGATCCCAGGACCCTGGAAAGCATGGCGGGCGGCGACGACGCCTCGGTATTCATGCTGGCGGAGTTCCTTGTGGCGATGGCGGAGATTGAACTGGCAAAAGGCAGGCTTGACTTATATTACTCATATCTTAAAAAAAGCCTGCGGCTGTATCTTGCCATTCATGTCAATGAAGACCTGGAGACGGATGCGCCGATATACTCAGTATATGAAAAAGTTAAGGAAGGCATCTGGGAAACCAGGCTGCTCGATGAACTGCTTGGATTTTTCAACGGCAGGGGAGACATTGAAAAATCCAGGGAAATAAGGGAAATGCTTGACGGGATCCAGGCAAACTAGAATCATTGTGCGGCGGGGATCTCATTCCGGAGCGTAACCGCCTTCTCCATCCATTTCTTTTTAGTGAAAATAACAATCATGAAAGCCGATGTAATCAGGTATGACAGCCCCATTCCGAGCCAGATTCCCTTGATTCCAAGCCCGGTGTATGAAAACAGGTATGAAAGCGGCACCCTGAGTACGAAAAGCGCGATTATGGTTGTAATGAAGGCGGACCTTGAATCGCCCGCCCCGTAGAATGCAAAGAGCATCGCGACCCTCAGGCCTAGGAAACAGAAAAAGGAAAAATGATAATAAAAGTAGAAGCTTCCAAGATCCACTACTTCAATGGAGTTGGTGAACAATGACAGCAGGGGTTTTGCGAACAGAATAAAAACAATGGTGATTCCCAGTGTGGAAAGAAAAATGAATTTCATCGCGGCGATTCCCGTCCTGTATGCGCGGTCCCTGTTTTTGGCCCCGAGGTTCTGGCCGACCATTGTCGCGGAGGCCTGTCCCAGTGCAGCCATCGGCAGATACAACAGCGAATCGAACCGCGTGCCTATGCCATGCGCCGCGGTGGCTATCGTGCCGAACACATTCACCCTGCCAAGAATCAGCATTGAGCCGAATGCCACCGACATTTCGGACAGGCTCGACGGTATGCCGATCCTGAATATCTCCCTGACAATGGCGAAATCAATCTTGAAATGGCTTAGCTTGACGCCAAGCGGACAATCTTTCTGGATGACCCTGTAATAAAGGTATACGGACAGAACGAAGCGGGAGAAAACTGTCGCGTATGCAGCGCCCGCAACGCCAAGCTCCGGAAAGAACAACCAGCCGTAAATGAGGAACGGATCGAGCACGATGTTGATTATATTGGATACAACCCCTGCGATCATCGGGGTTTTTGTATCGCCGACACCCCTGAGCATGCTAGAAAGCACAAAGTAGGTGAACATGAAGAACATCCCCACCATTATTATCGTGAAATACTCTTCGGCAAGCGGAATTACCTCGGGCTCGGTTTGAAGCAGCGCAAATATCCAGCTTTTGGTGAAAATACCCGTTATGGTTACGACAAAGGCAAGCGAACATATCACGACAAGCGATGTGTGCACGGTTTTTTCAAGATTGTCATGATCCTTCGCGCCATAGTACTGGCTGATAAGTGTCGTGGTTGCCGTTGATATTCCGATTGCAAATGCAACCAGCAGAAAGACGACATTGAACGAAACGGTTACGGCCGATATTGCCTGGGCGCTGTTTTCCAGCTGGCCGACAAAGAAAGTATCGGCAATATTGTAGAATACATTGGCAAGGTTGGAAATGGCGACCGGCCATGCAAGTTTCAAAAGATTCGGCGTTATGCGTCCCGTCGTTGCATCAATGTTTCTCATCCGTCGCTCCGTTCTGCATTTTATATTAACATCACGGCGGCCACGGGGCAATCACAAATAATATGCAGCCGGATGTATCCGCTTGACAGAATCAACTGCATAAACTAAAATAAAACTGCGATTACAGGGACGAGTACCCGGTTGTATTGTTCAAGAAAGAAAGCGGTTGATGAAAGCTTTTACAATTATCCGGAGAAGGCTGACCCTCAGCATCCTTTCCCAATAAGTCAGGACGTCTAGGCCGCGTTAAGGCTCCGAGTGCTTCCGAAAGGAAGAATCAGGGTGGTACCGCGAGATGTCTCGTCCCTTTCAGGGATGGGGCTTTTTTAATTTCCGGGAACCGCCGCTGAAAAATATGACAAGAGGTGCAGTAATGGAAAGACAATCATTGAACGAACTGAGACAGGGCTTTTTGGACTTTTTCAAAAGCAAGGGGCATCTTGTGGTGCCCAGTTTCTCGCTGGTGCCGGAGAACGACCCGAGCATCCTTTTGATAAACGCGGGGATGACGCCGCTGAAGCAATATTTCACCGGGGCGAAGAAGCCTCCCTCATACAGGATGGCGACATGCCAGAAATGCATCAGGACGCTTGACATAGAGCGCGTCGGCAAGACCGACAGGCACGGCACGTTCTTTGAAATGCTGGGCAACTTTTCCTTCGGCGACTATTTCAAGAAGGAAGCGATAGCCTGGGCATGGGAATACTTTACAAAGGTGCTGGAAATACCGGAGGAGCTTCTGTCGGTATCCGTATATGAAGAGGATGACGAGGCTTATGGCATATGGAAGAATGAAGCCGGGCTTCCGGTGGGCAAGATATTCCGTCTGGGCAAGGAGGATAATTTCTGGGAGCACGGCACAGGCCCGTGCGGACCCTGTTCAGAGATATTCTTCGACAGGGGAAAGGACAAGGGCTGTCAAAGTCCGACATGCGCCCCGGGCTGCGACTGCGACAGGTTCATTGAAGTCTGGAATCTGGTGTTCACACAGTTTGACAGGCTCGAGAGCGGCGAATACGTCCCTTTGTCAACCAAGAACATAGACACGGGAATGGGCCTTGAAAGACTGGCATGCGTCATGCAGGGGGTGGATAATCTTTTTGAGGTCGACACAATCCGGAAGATCCTTGACAAGGTGTGTGAAATCGCAGGCGTGGAGTATAAAAAGGACGACTCCGCCGACATCTCCATAAGGCTGATAACAGATCATGTAAGAAGCACCGTTATGATGGTGGCCGACGGAATCATACCTTCGAACGAAGGCAGGGGATATGTCCTGAGGCGCTTGTTGCGCAGGGCAGCCCGCCATGGCAAGCTCCTTGGAATCAAAGGTAATTTCCTGCACGATGTAGTCAGGGTTGTCATAGGGGAGTCGGGCGGCGCTTATCCGGAGCTGGTTGCTAAAAAGGATTATATAGAAAAGGTGATAGGCATTGAGGAAGAACGCTTTCAGTCGACCGTCGACCAGGGCCTGGTCATCCTGAATTCATATATATCGGACATACTTGACAAAGGCGGCAAATCCATCGGCGGAACCGAGATATTCCGGTTGCATGACACATATGGATTTCCATACGAACTGACAGCCGAGATTGCTTCTGAGAACGGCATCGGGATGGACAAGGCAGGTTTCGACGCCGAGATGAATAAACAAAAGGATATGGCAAGGAATGCGCAGAAGGCCGGCGATGGTTCGCAGGCATGGGGCGGCGGCGAAGAGGAGATCTTCGAAGATGTGCAACCATCTGTATTTACAGGCTATGAAAGCCTTTCAGGTAAATCCCGCGTTCTATCGGCCGTATATATGAATGGAAGCGCTGAGGTTGCCCTGGATAGAACGCCATTCTACGCTGAAAGCGGCGGCCAAGAAGGCGACATCGGAAGGATATGGAATGATTCGGGATTTGAAATGCAGGTTGAAGGATGCCTTAGGACCCATGCAGGTGTTTTTGTGCATAAGGGCAGGGTTTTGTCAGGGAAAGCCAGCACCGGGGATGAGGTTTTCTGTGAAGTCGATTCAAAGAACCGCAGGAATGTCGAAAGGAACCATACGGCGACACATATCCTGCATTATGCCCTGAGGGAAATCCTTGGCAATCATGTTGCCCAGGCGGGATCATATGTCGGAGCCAAAAGGCTGAGATTTGATTTTACGCATTTTTCGGCGATGACAGAAGGGGAAATCAATGCCGTCGAGGAACTGGTGAATGAGAAGATACTGGAGGATGCTGAAATAAGGATTGAGCAGATGGGGATCGAGGAAGCAAGGGACAGGGGGGCGACCGCGCTGTTCGGAGAGAAGTACGGCGATACCGTGCGAGTTGTAAGCACAGGGGGATTCAGCATGGAGCTTTGCGGCGGAACCCATCTGGCGCACACTTCTTCAGCGGGCGTATTCGTAATTGTATCCGAAGGCGGCGTGGCTGCGGGCGTCAGGAGAATAGAAGCATTGACCGGCAAAGAGGCAGTCGATTTCCTCCGGGAAAAGAAACGGCTCGTCGGAGCGGTATCATCTATTTTAAAATCAGCGGATGGCGAAGCGCCTGCCAGGGTTGAAAAAATCATAAAGGACTTGAAAACCGTCCGCAGGGAGATGGATGATCTCAGGAAGAAAACGGCCAGGGATTCAGCCCCTGATATTTTTGCGAATCCGTTGGATGTAAACGGAACCAAGGTAATCGTGTCCGAGATAAAGGGAGCCGATATGAACTCGCTCAGGAACCTGTGCGATTCGGCAAGGGAAAGATATGAGGACTGCGTCGTATTGCTTGGCAGCGGCGGAGACAAGGTGAATTTTGCCGCGGCTGCGACAAGCAAGGCCGTGGCCAGGGGAATCCATTCCGGAAAACTGATAGGGGAAGTCGCAAAAACCGCCGGAGGAGGCGGAGGCGGACGTCCCGACATGGCCCAGGCCGGCGCCAGGGATGAATCGAAGATAGGGGAGGCGCTGGACAGGGGGCTTGCGATGATAAAGGAGGTCTTATCATGAGCGGCTGTATTTTTTGCAGGATAATCGGAGGGGACATACCTTCCGATACAATTTATGAAAATGAAAAGGTCAAGGTATTCAAGGATATAAGTCCCGCCGCCCCCGTTCATCTTATCATAGTGCCCAAGGAGCATATAGACGACATCAACAGCCTTGATGCCGAAAACGCCAATGTTATCGGAGACTGTATGCTAGCTGCGAAAAAGGCGGCCGCGATAACCGGGGTATCGGAAAGCGGTTACAGAATAATCAGCAATGTGGGTGAGGATGCCGGGCAGAGTGTGAGGCATCTGCATTTTCATCTGGTCGGCGGGGTTCCCATGGGAGAGAAAATCTTGTGAGAAAATCATTGCCGGCATTGCCGGCAATATTATATCCGTATCCCGGCCGGCGGTTTGCGCGGATGTCGGAAAGCAGCTGTTGGTTTGAAAGAACGGATGCGGCGGACATGGAGGTAAATTGTTGTCCACCAAGTCCGGCATCTGCTTCCGGTAGTGGAAAAGCATGAAAATTCAGGGCTTTTATCAGGTGTTTTCCCATGCCGCAGCACTTGATTTCATACGCAAAACCGCGGTTGACTATTGATGGGGTATCATGTATAATGTCATTCAGTATTTAAGGAAACCGTGCCTGATGATTGATTTGAAGGCCGTCCCTTTAGATAAAACCCAAGTATAGAGGGGAGGGATTAAGAATATGGCGGAAATCAGAGTCAAAGAGAACGAAAGCCTTGAGAATGCGTTGAAGAGGTTCAAGAGACAATGCGCAAAGGCCGGTGTTCTTGCTGAGGTCAGGAAAAGGGAACACTACGAAAAGCCAAGTGTCAGAAGGAAAAAGAAATCCGAAGCTGCAAGAAAAAGGAAAAGAAAATAGATGAACCAAAACCGGCCCGACGGGCCGGTTTTTTTATAGTTTCATTTATATCAGGAGGCCTGCAAGCCTAGATTCTGATCAATGCATCCCTTTCAGGACCAACCGATACATAGGTTATGTCAACGCCGCACAGCCTTTTGATTTCATCAAGGTAGCTCCTTGCATGAAGCGGCAGGTCGCTTAAATGCCTTGCTTGCGTGATGTCCTCGCTCCAACCCGGGAACGATTCATATACCGGGGTTGCCTCGTTCAGGGTGCAGTTTATCGGGAAATCAGTGATGATTTCGCCGCCGGCATTATAACCGGTGCATATTTTCAGCTCCTCATGTCCGCTCAGGACATCAAGGCAAGTGACAGCCATTTCCGTCGCGCCCTGCAATGCGCAGCCGTATCTTGTGGCAACCGCATCAAAATATCCGATTCTTCTGGGGCGGCCGGTCTTGGCGCCGTACTCATGGCCGGTTTCCCTGATCCTGTGGGCGATGTCGCCGGACAGTTCGGTGACGAACGGGCCTTCTCCGACACATGTTGAATATGCCTTTGTAATTCCTATGATGCTTTTTATCGATGACGGCGGCACGGGTATGGAGGCGCATGCATATCCGCTCAGGGTCGATGATGAGGTCGTATAGGGATATATGCCATGGGTGATGTCCCTCAGGGCTCCAAGCTGGGCCTCGACGATGATTTCCTTGCCTTGTGAAAGCAGCCTGTCGACCAAGGCCTTTGTATTTGTTATATACGGTTTCAACATACCGGCATATTCCATCAGGTATCCAAACATTTCATCTGCGCTGACAGGCTCCGCTCCATAGGCCCCCTGTATCTGGAGATTTACATATCCGACGACCTCGTCCACATGTTCCCTCAGATACTCCGGATAAAGCAGCTCGCCCGCCTGGATTCCCTTTTTCAGGAATTTGTAACCGTACGTGGGGGCTATTCCGCTCATTGTGGATCCGTATTTCTTGTCCTTCAGCCTTTTTTCCTCAAGTTCCTCGAGAATCCTGGCATAGGGCATTATGAGTATGGCCCTGTCCGAGATAAATATTTTATCCAGGGCAAGTCCTTTTGAACCCACATCCTTGATTTCGGCGATAAATGACTCCGGGCTGACGACGGACCCGCTTGCGATGATATTCACGACACCCGGATAACAGACGCCGGACGGCAGGTTGTGGAAAGCGAAGCGGCCCTTTTCATTGACAACCGTATGCCCGGCATTGTCACCGCCCTGATACCTTATGACACAATCGGCGCGGCCCGCGAAATAATCGACCATGCGGCCCTTGCCTTCGTCCCCCCAATTGAGGCCTACAACAGAAGTAACCATTTTCAATCTCCTTGTAATTAACGTACATTGATATTATAATCTACTAAAAGACATTAGTAAAATTAATAAAATTAATAATTTACATAAGGGGTGGTTATATCAATAATAATCTGGAGCAATACAGGGTTTTTTATACAGTCGCCGCTGAAGGCGGTTTTTCGAAGGCGGCCGAAAAGCTTTTCATATCACAGTCGGCTGTCAGCCAGGCGGTGGGTTTGCTTGAGAAGCGGATGGAGGTCGCGCTGTTTCTGCGCCTGCCGCGCGGGATCAGGCTTACTGACGAAGGTAAGATCCTCTTCCGCCACATTGAGCCTGCCTTCAATATGATCAAGGCGGGTGAAAAGAGAATTGAGGAAACAAAGGCATTGGATTCAGGCGAGGTTTTCATCAGTGCGTCCGACACCATCTGCATGTATTTCCTGCCTCCGTATCTGGAGAGATTCAAGGAGCTTCATCCGGGAATCAGCCTGCGGATAGCCAACAAGACAACCCACGAGACCATATCGCTCCTTAAAAAAGGCGAATCCGGGCTGGGCGTCATCAACCTTGACGGCGAGCTGCCCGTGAATATGACTATATGGAAAAAAAGCGAGCTCAACAATTGTTTCATAGCAAAAAAAGGAAGCCTGGCCATAAATGGAGCGGAGTACTCTCCGGCGGATATAGCCAAAATGCCGCTGATGATGCTGGAAAAGGGGACAAGCACAAGGGAAGCCATGGACCAATATTTCGCCATGGATGGGATTGAGGCGGCGCCATCCATAGAGTTGGGTTCCATAGAGCTTCTCATAAGGTTCTCGGCTCTGGGGATAGGCATAAGCTGTGTGGCACGGGAGTACCTGGAAAAAAGCGGGTACCGGGACATGGTGGATATACTTCCTGTCGCCAGGAGGATTAACAAAAGGCACATCGGTGTGGTAACATTGAATGGAATTCCGATATCAAGGGCAACGGAGGCATTCCTGGATGTTCTTTCGGAGGAAAAATGAAAATCAATGAAGCAAGACACGAGGCAACGGCGGTAAGACCGCAGCAATATCCTGAGGGCAGCCTTCCCGAGGCAGCGTTTGCCGGCAGGTCGAACGTAGGCAAATCCTCGATAATAAACGCCATAGTCAACAGAAAAAGACTGGCGTATGTCGGGGCGACCCCGGGCAAGACACGCCAGATTAATTTTTACAACGTAAATGATGAATTCAGGCTTGTGGATCTTCCTGGATATGGCTATGCCAAGGTTTCAAAGGCAGAGAAAAAATCCTGGGGAAGCCTTGCCGAAACATATCTTGAAAACAGGGAACAACTTAAGCTGATAATACTGATGATAGACATCAGGCACAAGCCGTCCGCAATGGACAAAGACATGGCGAGGTGGCTTGCGCAAAGCAAGATTCCATATGCCGTATGCGCGGTTAAAAGCGACAAGATACCAAAGGCAAGCTACAAAAAGCACGCCATTGAAATAATCAGGGAGCTCGAGCTTGCCCGGGAGACGCCGTTCGCAATTTGCTCGGCCACGAAAAAGCATGGGATGGATGAACTTCGCAATATAATCGAAAACTACCTTTTCGACAAGTGAACAAGCCGTTGGCGCCGGCTGGTTCGGGCTTTTTGAAAATTCATCCCAGGGGCGATGCCCATATGCCATTACTCCATTAATGATATAATGGACTTGCGATCAAACGGGAAAGCCGGGAATCATTGGAGGGCGGTCAAATGAAAGAGAACAATAGAATAATTTCTGTAATAAAGTCCACGCGAACCAAGCTAAGCAATGGAATGAGAAGATTTCCCGTTGCCATATGCTATGCCGCGCTGGCATCCGGAATCGGGGTCGTGCTTATACATAATGAGGATTTGAGCAACTCCGCCGAGCGTCTGCTTACATCCGTCATCCTGTCGCTGATCCTCGGAGCCGTCGTCTCATTGTCCATGAAGACGATATTCGATCAATTTGAACCAAGGCAAAGGAACAGGATATTCTTTTGGATTATCTTCGGCTGCGGAACGCTTTTGTACGCCATGTACCTGTTCAATAATTTCGAGGGCGGGGAGCAGATTGAAATGGTCAGGCTGGCGGCATTGCTCCTGGCTGCATTCGTACTGTTCATGACGGCGGTATTTCGAAAGAATACACCGTTCCAGGAGGTTTACTCGACGCTCGCGGGATGGCGCATGGCTATAACCGTCGTATACACCCTTGTTATCTGGGGCGGGATTTCATTGATCCTGTTTGCGATAGAGAAATTGCTTGGCGTCGATGTTGAGGAAAAACTGTACCTCGATACGATTGTCCTTGCGGCGGGATTTTTTGCACCTATGTTCTTCTTCGGAGGGATACCCGAAAAATCTGAAGTGCTGGAACCCGGCAGGATATATAAATTCTTCAAGATACTTGTAATATATGTTATCGCGCCGCTTCTTTCGGCATATACAGTGGTTTTCTACATTTATGTCCTGCGCATCCTGTTCATATGGGAATGGCCGGACGGGGTTGTTGGCAACATGGTGCTTTGGTATGCCCTGATAGGAACCGTCGCGATGTACTTTCTTCACGGGATGGATGAAGGGAGCAAATGGGCGGCCGTTTTCGGGAGATGGTTCCCTAGGGTGGTCATCATTCCGATAATCCTGCTTTTCATTTCGCTTGGTATAAGGATCGGCGCCTATGGACTGACCATGAACAGATATCTCCTTGGCGCCGCGGGAATCTGGATGCTGGGCAGCATGATTTACCTAAGCATCGTCAATTACAGGAAAAGAAATACGCGGATAATCACGGTGTCGCTTGCAGTAATAGCCGTGCTAAGCGTCGTGGGCCCGTGGAATGCGATAGCCATTGGAAGAATCAGCCAGACCAACCGCCTTGAAAAGCTGCTTGTGAATAACAACATGATATCGGACGGGATGGTCATAAAGGCGGATCCGGGCATAAGCGACAAGACCAAGGGGGAGATTTCATCGAAGGTCGAATACCTTGAATCGGTCTATGGACTGCAAGGCGTGGATTACCTTCCCGCTGATTTCTCAATCGGCGACATGGGCAAGGTCATGGGCTTTGATTATTTCTATTATTACGAGGAAAGGCCGGCGGATATAAAGGATACGGAATACATATCCATCAACCAGAAAAACACCGGCGGCATACTGGATGTTTCCGGGTTCGATTATCTTTGGGATACCGAGAATTGGGATAAGTCATCAATAGAGACGCCGGGGGGCAGTCTGTCGTTCCGGTTTATGATGGAACAGGGCGCGGCCACGCTTGACATTGAACTTGACGGCGTGGTTGTCTTTACGCGCAACCTGTATGAGTTCATGCCTGAAATAAAGGAAAAATGGATTGCAAATGAAGGCGTGGTTGAATTTGACGACCTTACATTCGATTTTGATGTGCAGGGGATTGGCATCAGGCTGGTATTCACGGGAATCGAAATGTACGACGAGGGCAAGGGACTTGAAACCGGATGGCTCAGATGCGCCGTTCTAGTGAAAATGGAATAGGGGCTTCTTATGATTGATTCGATTTATTTATGGAAGGATTTCAAGGCGGGAAGAGTGAGTTCCTTCGACAAAAGCGGAGGAAACAACGATTCGATAAGACTTGAACCGGGGGAGACAAGGGTGATTGCGGATATCGACGGCCCGGGGATTATCAGCCATATATGGCTGACATCATTCGGGAAATGGGGGCCCGACGACACTCGCGATTTTGATTCCCTTACCCTTAGGAAAATGATAATCAGGATTTTCTGGGATGATGAGGAAAACCCGTCGGTCGAAGCTCCCATAGGCGATTTTTTCGGGCTGGGACATGCGAGGGCATATACGTATCAAAGCATTTTTTTCAGCGCCACGTGCAACAGGCCGATCGAGGGGACCGAAAGCCCCAGGGTAGCGATGAACAGCTGGATCCCGATGCCATTTCGAAAAAGGGCCAGGATTGAGCTGGTCAACGAACTTGAAAAGCAGTCGATAACATATTTCTACATAGATTATCAAAAACACAGGGATCTCCCCGAAGAGGCGATGTATCTTCATGCAAACTGGAGAAGATGCGCCCGGAATCCCATTGCCGGCGCGGAAAACGGCAGGAATCTGAGCGACAGGGACAATTATCTGATTCTTGAGGCAAAAGGCCGCGGAACATATGTCGGGGTCAACATGAGCATCGACAACATAGAAGGCGGATGGTGGGGCGAAGGCGACGACATGATATTCGTCGACAGGGACAATCCCGCAGAGTGGCCGCCCGATCTGCACGGCACTGGGACGGAGGATTATTTCTGCCATGCATGGGGAATGCAAAAAGCCGCCCATCTTTACTGCGGCCAGCCATGGAGCGAAGTGGATGACGGGGGCAACGGGCATCATAACGCAGGCAAGGTATGCGTGTACAGGTATCATGCGGCCGACCCCGTGCCGTTTGAAAAAAATATCAGGGTAAGCATTGAACACGGACATGCCAACGACAGGGGGGACGACTGGTCTTCGACGGCTTACTGGTATCAGACGGAGCCCCACATGCCCTTTAGGGCGATGCCTCCGGCTGAACTCAGGGTACCGGGCCCATCGCATATAAAAGAAGCGACCTGAGCAAATTGCAGAATATTTCAATATATAAGAGCAGCCCGTAAAAAAGTCAACGCTTTATTTTCAGAACGCTTTTCCCAAGCAGCTTGCTGTCGCAGTCCTCCAATAAAATCCTGTCAGGCGCCATGACATACATTGCGACAGTAGATCCTAATTCAGGGAAATACCTTATATAGAGCCTTCCGTTTATCTCTATCTTGGGAAAATCCTCCGGAGGGTCATTCAAAGGCCTGCCGTATTGAAGATAGCTTCTTCTGCTTCCAACGTAGGAATGGGAGACGCTGTTAGTATGAATTCGCGCGTCCAGCTTTGTCCAGCCATCATAACCCAGGTAATCTGCGGGCTCCATATCATAATCAATGACTTCGAAAACGGCATCCGTGCAACCCAGGCTTTCAAGCACAAGCACCGTATAATCGTATTTGAATGCCGCAAGAATCTCATCTATATCCGGGTTTCCCGACGGTGTGAATCCATACGGCGTTTTGTCATCGGTTCGCAATACATATGCGCCATAAAAGGCCGAGCAGTACCCGGAATCAGTTTCGTAAAAGGAATTCGTCCGGGTCAAAGGATTGAAGGCCGGGAAATTATAGATTATCGACATGTCGGTCCCGATACCGGGCCTGCCTTTGAAGTCTCCGGCATTGTATGTCATCGGCATCACGAACCAATCCCTTCCGGGTGTGGCCGCGCCGCCGGGAATCTCAAGCGAAAAGCCTTCCTGCGTCATTATGCTGTCCTGTCTGTGAATCGCAGAATATACGGACATCACGAGAATGCTCCTGAAAGGGTAAAAAAACCAGAACATGGAGAAAATAACCGCGGCAATCAGAAAAACAAAGGCTGCCTTCTTCATAACCGAATGATATCACATTATGATTTTAAGGGCACCCTTTGAATACTATCGGAGTGTTTTAGGGCACCCTTTGAATAATATCGGAGTGTTTTAGGGCACCCTTTGAATAATATCAGAGTGTTTTAGGGCACCCTTTGAATAATATCAGAGTGTTTTAAGGCACCCTTTGAATACTATCGGAGTGTTTAAGGGCACCCTTTGAATAATATCGGAGTGTTTAAGGGCACCCTTTGAATAATATCAGAGTGTTTTTAGGGCACCTTTTGAATAATATTGGAATATTTTAAGGGCACCCTTTGATTATGGTATGCAACAATGCTATATTTGCTGTCTTTTTGTTATAATATGAATCGTAGTGAATAAATCAAAATCACAGGGGGTACCCATGAAGGATTCAAAATCCAGGAGCAATGTTAAAAACATCCTTACAATCGTTGTTCTTGCGGCTGTTGCGGTTCTGCTGGCCTGGGGTTGGTTCGGAACAAGCATCACGGCGGAGGATAACGCCGTGAAGATTACCGGCTTCAGCGGACAGAAAGTGGAATATTCGGAAATCCTGACGGTTGAGCTGCATGATATCCAGCCGATTATCATGTCAAAGACAGTGGGATTCAGCGTAGGTGCAAAAAAGCTTGGAACTTTTAAAACCGAGGAATATGGGACAGCCCATGTATACCTGCAAAACAGCGGCGGACCGTTCATTGTTATCGGGAAAACCGATGGGAAATGGATAATCCTGAATACCGTGGATTCTTCGGAGACAATGGCGCTCTATGATGAGATAGTTGAAAAATATGAAGGCGCAAGGCCATAAGGGTAGAATGAGCCGGCGGCGGATACGCCTGGGGAAATGCGGTAAGGATTGATGAATGCAGGAGTGTTTTGTTTCTCGGGTACGGGGAATACCTGGTGGGTATCCAATCAGCTTGCGGCCGCACTGGGCCGCAGGGGTTGCCCGGCAGAGGTTTATTCGATTGAGAAATTGGATGCGAATGATGCTCAGATAATAATACAAAAATCCGATATCCTGATTTTTTCATATCCGGTTTACGGTTCATTCATGCCATGGCCCATGAAAGGTTTCATCGATGGTCTTTTGCAAGCAGACGAAGAAAAAGATATAGCCGTCATATGCACGCAAATGATGTTTTCCGGAGACGGGGCATGGTTCTATCACAGGGCATTCGAGGAAAAGGGATATAAAGTCAAATGGACATTCCACTTCAATATGCCCAACAACATATCAATAGGAATATTTCCATTTCCGTATACCGTCGATGAAAATAAGATTAACAGGATTTTGAAAAAATGCGCGGGCAAGGTTGAAAAGGCGGCTGAGTCCATAAGTTCAGGGATCGGGTCCCTGAAAGGAGCCGGCCCGGCGAGCAGACTGATGGGATTGATGCAAAGGCCCGCATATGTAAAACTGGTCAGAAGACCGTTTAATAGTCCTTACTCGGTCGATATCGAAAAATGCAATTTGTGCAGGAAGTGCATAATGATGTGCCCGGAAAACAATATCGTACTTGAAAACGGCAGGATCAGCTTTGGTGAAAATTGCACGCTTTGCCTGCGTTGTTACAATTATTGCCCGCAAACCGCAATCAGTGCCTATGGGAAGGCGCATGATCCGAAGAAGCCCCCGTACAGGGGCCCGGAGGGATTCGACCCTGTAAAAATTGCTTCAGCAAAAATCCTGTCTGATTTCAATGAATGACAATGCAAAAAAGCATATGCAGCCTTGGCTTTCGCATATGCTTGATTAACATCCATGTCCGGGTGGAATACGCAGGAATTATTTTTTATATAATTCCCCGAGCACCTGGGAAAGGCCGGCATATATTGCGGAAGCCCCGCAGATTATTCCCTCATATCCCGCGATACGCAATATCAGCGTGCTGCCGGTAATCCTTGAAGCCGCAAGCAGGAAGAACAGGACCGACAGGCTTGCGAATACAAACTGAAGCTTTTTATTGATTTTAAGCGTGCCTATGAACATTACGGTTGTGAATATTCCCCACATTATGAAGTATGCGGCCATGGCGGAATCGCCGGGTGCCTGTGCAAGCCCAAGCTCGGGAAGCACCAGCAGGGCTACAAGCGTAAGCCAGAAAAGGCCGTATGAAGTAAATGCCGTCGTTCCGAAAGTATTGTTCTTTTTCCATTCCATGATTCCCGCAATTATCTGGCCGATTCCGCCATAGAAAATGCCCATTCCGAGAATCATCGCACCCAGGGGATAAAGCCCGGCGTTGTGGATGTTCAGCAGCACTGTCGTCATCCCGAATCCAAGCAAGCCGAGGGGCGCCGGATTGGCCGTGGAGTCTTTTAATATTACAGAGGTCTTTTCATTTCCCATGATGATCTCCTTTGTTTTATTCGCTGACAATTATAACATAATAAAATTGTAAAGTGGACAGCCCCGGGTATTCCTGGCAAAGCTGATTCAAAGGGTGCCCTGAAAATGCACCCCCGGATTATTCGACGCGGAATACAATATAAAAGCTTTTTCAAGAAATGCCGGCGTCTGATATAATTGGGGTGGAAACATCGGATTAAACCGGGTCGCTGCATCCGTGAAATCAACGGACATGAAACAATGGAGGGCATATGAACAACAAGCTTATAATGCATATCAATTACTTCGAGCAGGGGCAATCAATCGACAGGGCATGCGAAAAGGCCGTCAGGCTGGGTTTCGACGGGGTTGAGTTCAGGAACAGGCGGCCGGGAGCCGTGGAAGGCGTTGATGAATATCTTGGAGCCATATACAAGGCTGCCGGGAAACATGGCCTCGGGACGGTCATGTTCGGAGGCGGGGCGCCCGACCTGATGAGCGATGACGCCGGCGTCAGGGATGAGACTCTCGGGTATTGCATGGATTTTTACCCAAAGGCGCATGAAATGTTTGGATTCGAGGTATGCAATCTGTTGATAGGCGCATTGATCAACATATCAGCCGAGGTACGGTACTCGGAGTTTTCGAGGCATGGGTCTTTCATGGCGGAGACGCATCACTGGCAGCAGGCTGTGGAAGGACTTAAAAAACTCGCATCCATAGCGGAAAAGCGCAATTTCAAATTCGCAATGGAAACCCACCCGAACTTTCTCCATGATACGGTTGACTCGGCCATGAGGCTTGCCAGGGACAGCGGGTCAGACAGCATGGGCGTCAATCTCGACTATATTAATGCGAACGTACTGCCGGGCGACATATCCATTGATGACGCCATATCAAAGACCGGGGACAGGCTGTACTATGTGCACTTGAAGAATGTAGTAAAGATTGAGGGCGGGGGAAGGCTGCGCACTGGACTCGGGGACGGTGAATTCAACAACAGGCATATATTGATGAAGCTGTTTGAATCGGGATATGAACACCCCGTATGCATAGAGGCTCCCAGGCAGGGTGACCGGGAATGGTTCGCAACACAGGATGCGGCATACATCAAATCGCTGATGAAGGAAATCGGTTGAGAATGGACGACGG
Source organism: Clostridia bacterium (assembly GCA_016935835.1). Classification (GTDB taxonomy): domain Bacteria; phylum Bacillota; class Clostridia; order DUPQ01; family DUPQ01; genus JAFGQE01. The sequence goes on from JAFGQE010000169.1 coordinate 23,448, forward strand.
AAAAAGGCTGGGGATTGGAATCGTAGGGCTTGGCGCCATCAGCGGCATACACATCCAGGCCATAAGGCGAATCGACAAGGCCGTGCTCAAGGCAGTCTGCTCAAGGGACGGGCAGCGTACCCGCCTGGTCGCACTGGAAGAAGGCTGCCGGTGGTATACCGATTACCGTTTGCTGGCCTCTGACCCTGAAGTCGATGTCGTCATACTCTGCACTCCCAGCGGCACAAGGCTGGAGATGACCCGTCATATCGCTTCATGCAAAAAGCATGTCATATCCGAGAAACCCCTGGAAACAACCCCAAAACGCATAGACGGAATGATTGAAGCATGTAAAAGCAACGGAGTTTACCTGGCTTCCATCTTCCACAAGAGATACCACCCTGTATATAAATGGATAAAGTCCGCTGTGGATAGCGGCAGGTTCGGGGAAATCACAGGCACGGATGTGCTGATGAAATGGTACCGGCCGGCTGAATATTATTCCGGATCAAAATGGCGGGGGACGATTGACCTGGATGGAGGAGGAGCGCTGATGAACCAGTGTGTACACTTCATCGACATCGCCCAGTGGTTCAACGGGGGAATGAAATCGGTCTTTGCAAAGACCGGCAGAAAGCTGCACAAGGAAATAGAAGCCGAGGATTCCGCCGTGGCGGCAGTGGAGTATGCCAACGGGGCCTTTGGCGTAATAGAGGCATCCACATGCTCATATCCTGGATTTTCCACATATATAACGGTAAATGGTTCCAAGGGAGGGATTGTCTGCGAAAATGAGAGGATACTGCGGCTTGAGCTGCCTGATGAAACCGACGGGACCTTCAGGATGCCTGACGAGTCATTGTTCGGGGAACACGGAGGGGACGCCCGGACCAATGTCAAGCAGGACTTCAGCCTTCACTTGGAGCAGCTGGGGGAGGCCTTCAATGCAATACTGGAGGGCAGGCAGCCGCCTGTCGAAGCACCCGAGGCAAGGAAGGCGGTTGAGATAATAACATCCATGTACGAGTCCGCTGCAAGGGGCGTTGAGATTGAGATTCAAAGCTTCAAGGAGAGAGGTTGAATGAATATTTACTTTGGCGACATCCACAATCACTGCGATATCAGCTATGGATTCGGAAGCCTCGAAAATGCATTGAAGGCTGCCCGGGAACATCTTGATTTTTGCGCCGTGACAGGTCATGCGATGTGGCCGGATATATATGAAAGCAACGATGAAACCGCTTTTATCGTAAAATTCCACAAAGAAGGATTCCGCAGGCTGCGCGACGGCTGGGATAGTGCAAGGGAAAGGATTGCCGCTTTCAACAAGGACGGGGAGTTCATTACCTTCCAAAGCTATGAAATGCACTCGTCGGCGCTCGGGGATCACCATATATTATCGACTGACGACCGGCTTGAGATAATTGATGCGGGCACACCGGGTGAAATCATCGCAAAGCTGCAAAATGAAGCAATCGCCATACCGCACCATACGGCATACACCCCGGGATACCGGGGAATCGATTGGGATAAATTCGATTCCAGGATAAGTCCTGTCGTCGAGGTATACTCAAAGCACGGTTGCGGGGTGTCTGACGAATCCGCCGATCCCTACCTTCATACAATGGGGCCCAGGGATGGAAGGAATACGGCATACAGCGGTCTTGCCAAAGGGAAAATATTCGGATTCACGGCTTCATCCGACCATCACGCCGGGTATCCCGGCTCATATGGCGACGGACTTGCGGCGGTCATGGCGGACAACCTTTCAAGGGCGGCCATATGGGATGCAATCAGGAACAGAAGGACATATGCCGTAACGGGGGACAGGATAAAATGCTCCTTTTCCGTAAACGGATATCCGATGGGCTCGCAAATTGATGCAGGCGGTGAATTCAGGATTGCCTTTTCCGCGCAAGCGGCCGATTTCATTGAAAAAGCAGTGGTATATAGAAATCTCGAAGCGGTGAAATCAATCCGGCGCGAGGACTTCAAGCGGCCGCACCGGGGCCGTGGAATATACAAAGTCCGCATTGAGAACGGATGGGGAAGAAAGACAGGGGCCTTCAAGTGGCATGGCGAAGCACGGGTGCGCGGAGGCGTCCTGCTTGATGTCGAAAAACATTTCAGGGGGCAAAGCGTACTTGCGCCCCGCGAAGGCGAATACTATCCCGGGGAAGTAAACGATCTGGGAAACAAGGTGATTTCCATGGATGACAAAGAGGTTGCCTGGGAGTGCTCGACGTTTCGGAATCCGACCGCCAGGCACCCCGGAACATGCTCCATGGTTCTTGAAATCGAGGGCAGCCCCGATACGCGCATGGAGCTGGACTTCAACGGGAAAAAGACGGAAGTCAGTATAGGCGGCTTGCTTGAGGGCGGAATAAGCGGGCATCTCAAGGAATATAATTCAGAGGCATACCTTATACACAAGGCGGTTCCGGAATCAATGTACCGGATTGACATGGAATTCATTGAAAAAGCCCAGGCGGGTGATTTCTTCCATGCCGAACTTCATCAGACCAACGGACAATCCGCCTGGATAAGC
>JAFGQE010000170.1 GCA_016935835.1 Clostridia bacterium
ATGGCCGCGGGACTTGCCGGGCTTCCAGTGTTTTCACTGGGCGGGGGACCCGGATATGTTGTCCAGCCCTCGTTCGGATTTATTATCGGATTCCTGCCCGGGGCGTGTGCGGCGGGATACGCCTACAACCGCCTTGGCCGGATCGTGGCATATCCAAGGGTTCTCGCCGCTTATATAACCGGCGCCGCGTCGGTGTACTTCATCGGAATTGCGTATATGTACATTATCCTGGAATTTTATCTGAAAAAGCCGGGCACGGCATTGGCCGTCACGATCATTTCAATGCTGCCGTACATGGCAAAGGACATCGTTCTTGGATTGGTCATATCCTTCCTCGGAAGGTTCATCCCATCGATGAAAAAAGCGGCCTCATACTGAATAAACGCAAGCGGCCTATGCCTCAGCACCGCCCTTTTGCATCAGAAATGCGTTAATAAATGCATCGATGTCGCCGTCCATGACCCTCTGGACATCCCCGGTCTCATAATTCGTCCTGTGGTCCTTGACCATGGTGTACGGGCAGAAGACATATGAGCGTATCTGGCTCCCCCATGCTATTTCCATCTGCACGCCCTTCAGGTCCTCGATCCTGTCCTTTGCCTCCCTGACCTTCAGTTCCTCCAGCTTTGAGTAAAGCATCATCATCGCCGTTTCCCTGTTCTGGTGCTGGCTTCTCTCGGACTGGCACGATACGACCAGCCCCGTGGGCAGATGGGTCAGCCTGATCGCGGAGTCTGTCTTGTTTACATGCTGTCCCCCCGCGCCGGACGACCTGTATGTGTCGACCCTCAGGTCCTCGGGCCTTATGTTTATTTCCGAATTGTCACTTATCTCGGGAATGACCTCAAGAGATGCGAAGGATGTGTGCCTTCTACCCGAGGAATCGAACGGGGATATCCTCACAAGCCTGTGGACTCCGTTCTCCGTCTTAAGGTAGCCGTATGCGTAATCGCCCTCGACCCTTGCGGTGACGCTTTTTATCCCCGCCTCGTCGCCCGGAAGAATATCTGTTATCGTGAATTTGAAATCACTTAATTCAGCCCATCGCGCATACATTCTCAGGAGCATTTCAACCCAATCCTGGGCCTCGGTCCCGCCCGCTCCCGCATGGAGCGTCATGATTGCATTATCCTTGTCGTGCTTCCCTCCGAGAACCGTCTGAAGCTTGACTTTCGTGAATTCCTTATCCAGCTTGTCAGCAACCGACTCAAGCTCCGCGCCTATATCGGGGTCGTTCCCGTCCTCATAAAGCTCGAGCAGCACAGCCGCGTCGTCGTAAATATCCGCGAGCCTCTCATATCCGGCGAGCCTCCCCTTCAGGAACTTTATGCGCTGCAGCACCTTCTGTGTCCTTTCCTGGTCGTTCCAAAAGCCAGCCTCCGAAGTCTTTTCCTCCAGCGATGCAATCTCAACCTTGATTTTATTTGTATCCAGGGACTTTTCAAGGTCCCCTATCTGTTTTTTCATGCCGGCCATGTCCGACTTGAGAATACTTATCTCCCGCACAATCTATCTCCTATAAACCGTTTATGAATCTTTCCATCCGACTAAGCGCTATCTTGATGTTTTCCATCGAACTTGCATATGTAGCTCTTATGTAGCCCTCGCCGCATTCGCCGAAAGCCGTTCCCGGTACAACCAGTACCTTTTCTTTCCTCAGAAGACCCTCGCAGAATTCGTCGCTGGTTAATCCGGTCGAGGTTATATTCGGGAAAATGTAGAAAGCGCCCTGCGGTTCGAAGCACTTGAGGCCGATCTCCCTGACCCCGTTCAGTATATACCGCCTTCGCCTGTCATATTCCGCCCTCATTCCGGCAACCTCGTCATCACAGTTCCTCAGGGCTTCGAGCCCGGCATATTGTGCAGGCGTCGGGGCGCACATGAGCGCATACTGATGAATCTTGTACATATGCTTCATTATATCCGCGTTGCCGCAGATATATCCAAGCCTCCATCCGGTCATCGCATGGCTTTTTGAAAAGCCGTTGACCAGTATGAGCCTGTCCTTTATCTCCGGGAACGTCGCCAGCGACCGAAACTCGAATCCATAGGCAAGCTCGGAATAAATCTCGTCTGAAATAATGATGATATCCCTGTCCCTGAGAATCTTTACAATCTCCTCCAGTTCGCTCCCCGTCATGACGGAGCCCGTGGGATTGTTGGGAAACGGTATGACCACGGCCTTGGTCCTTTCCGTTATCTTGGACTTAAGCCCGGCCGGATCTATTTTAAAGAGGTTTTCCTCCTTGAGGACAAGGCTGACCGGCACGCCCCCGCAGACCGACACGCATCCCTTGTATGCGACGAAGCTCGGTTCGGGGATGATCACCTCGTCACCGGGCCCGATGATCGCCTTCATCGCGAGCTCGATTCCCTCGCTCGCCCCCACAGTAACGATTATCTCATCCTCCCCGCTGTATTCCACATTGTATTTCCTTTTCAAATAACTTGATATCTCATCCCTCAGGTCCCTGATCCCGGCATTGGCGGAATAATGGGTGTGTCCTTTTTCAAGGGCGTAGATCCCGGCTTCCCTGATCCTCCATGGAGTCACGAAATCGGGTTCCCCTATCCCCAGGGAAACAACGCCTTCCATCTCATTGATAAGGTCAAAGTATTTCCTTATTCCCGAGGGCGGCAAGTTCCTGATCTCATCCCTGACGAAGCTTTCGGGAGACTTCATAATACTATTGCCTCCCTGTCGTCTTTTTCGGTTCCCTCGAACATTATGTCGCCGTCCTTGTACTTCTTCAATACAAAATGCGTGGCCGTGCTCAGCACCCCGTCTATAACCGCCAGTTTCTCTGACACGAACATGGCGACTTCCTTGAGGCTGGAGCCCTCAACGACAACAGACAGGTCGTAGCTTCCCGACATGAGATGGCATGCCTTTACCTGCGGATACTTGTATATGCGCTCGGCGATGCTATCGAATCCCTTGTCCCTCTGGGGGGTAAGCCGTACTTCAATCAGCGCCGTCACGAATTCCCTTTCCGTCCTGTCCCAGTTGACCATGGCCCTGTAGCCCAGTATCACCCCGCTGCTTTCTAGGCCGGCGATCGCATCCCGGACTTCTTTTTCCGTCTTTCCGGTCATGACGGCTATCTCGGCCGCAGTGAGCCTGGCATTGCCTTCCAATATTTCAAGTATTTCCTTCATCGTTGCCTCCGTCATTTTTTATTCAAACCCGGGACCATGCCCCGGAAATATTTGCGCCCGGAATATATGCAGCTCCCGGAAATATGTAAAGAGAACCGGTTTTGACGGTTCTCCTGTGTGATAAATACACTTCTCGGGAATCAACCGAAAAAATCGTCTCCGCTTTCCTCATCCTCCGAAGCGGGTTCAGCGGACTCAGCCGCGGGTTCATCAGCCGCCGCGGGTTCATCAGCCGCCGCATGCTCTTCGCCGGCCGGTGCGTTTTCTTCCGGAAGAACCGCGGCTTCAGCTTTTACCTTTTCCCCTGCGGCTATGCTTTTAATCGCTTTTTCAAAAACCGCAACCATGGAAGCGGCGTCGGCCTTCATCCTTATCATTTCCTTTTTAATATCGACTATCTTTTCACGTTCTTTTTCAGCGGCGGCCTTAAGTTCGGCGACCTCCGCGGCCACGCGGTCGCGCGCATCGGCGACAATCTTGTCCGCTTTTTCATTGGCGCTGACCAATGCCTTGGAAATCTTTTCCTTTTCGGTGTATATTCGTTCTTCCTCGAGCTTCAGCTCCTCATACTTTGCGCTGACTTTCTTAAGCTGCGACATAGTCTTTTCAATCTCCAGGTCCTTTGATGTGAGTTTTTCCTCATAATCCCTGGTGAGACTTTCCAAATATGTATTCACCGCGCCTTTATTGAATCCAAACAACGAACCCTGAAATCTTTTACCGGCCATGACTTCCTCCTCCGCGGCTTTATCACAAGCCGCTGCAAGCATTTCCTGATATGAAAAATTGCATAATATTCATTATGCAATCATTCATATAAGCATTTACAATTATAAACTATAAATTTTTGTTAATCAAGTCGCTTATGTAGGCGGCCGGTCTTAATCCGATAAGCTTTTCGACTACATTGCCGTCCTTGAACAATAACATCGTCGGTATGTTCATTATCCTGAAATTGCCTGCGATGTCGGGGCATTCATCCACATTGACCTTGACGAATTTCGCCTTGCCCGCAAACTGCTCGGACAATTGCTCGAAAATCGGAGTCAACGCCCTGCATGGACCGCACCAGGCCGCCCAAAAATCAACCAATACCGGCACCTTTGAATCGATGACCATCTCCTGGAACTCCGTGCTGCTTACCTCGATAACGTTTTTACCTGCCATTTTGAAAACCTCCTGCATATACTATTGAAATTAATACCCTTGTCAACTGACACTAAACAATTCATTTGCCCAAAAGCAATCCCAGCGCGTTATTTCTGCATACATTTGCATACGCCGAATCCGAGAGCCTCCCGTTTTCGTGCATTTGGTCAAGCCATCCCCCCAGCCTGAATTCAACGGAGGGCGAGCTTACGTCCGTGCCATAGAAAAGCCGCTCCTGGAAGCGCTCAAGGAACCAAAGCCCGAAATCCTCGTCGCGCATAACCGCATTCTCGCCGCTTCCGGCGGAAAGGTCCCCCAGCAGATTGGGATGGTTTTCAAAAAGCTCCACAAGCCTGCCCGGCCTGACCTCGCCCGATGGATACCCTCCCCTGTTTTCCTGATTGACATCCTTGCCGATTTCAGACCAGAAGCACTGGGAATGCCCGAGGATCCGCAGCTTCGGATATTTAACAAGAAGCGCCTCAAGCCCCGGAAGCCCGAGGTCGTCGACTATTCCGTAAAATCCGCCCACCTGCGGCGCCAGGTGTATCGTCACAGGCATGTCACACTCCGCGCAGTGATAAAAGAGATTATCCACAAGGGGATCGTCTATCCGGTAGTTGAAGGTCGCCTCCCCCACGCCTTTTGCACCCAGGCTTTTATAGAAATTCAAAAAATATGAAAAGTCCGTATCGGGTGAATTGCTTCCCATCGTCGGATGCAGGTTGCAGAACCAGTAAAACGTCTCCGGATATTGTTCGGCGAGCATATATGCTTCTTCATTTGATTGTATATGGAAGCCGAATTCGGGCGATATCCCCGTCATTATGACGCCCTTCTCAATTCCCCAGGCGTCGTACTTCTCCCTGATCTGGGCCGGCGAAGCATAGAACTCGTTGTTTCTCGGGCGCCTGAGCATCTGAACCACCCTTGTATGGACGTGAATGTCTATTTTCTTTATCACAGCCGCCTCCCGACGCACGCATCCTGTGGAAATACGCAATAATGATTGAACACCTGAATATTTTAACACATAGTTATATTATAAAATATAAAATTCTAGAAAATTATTGCCGGTCCGCGGCAAAATACATTATAAACGGATTCTCTCGTTCCCTTTTGGAATTCTGTTTTTGACCTCTTCCCATTCGCCGTTGAAAAATCCAATATACTTCCGAAAGGCGCACAAGACTCCTTTTGCCTTTAGTAAATCAGGCGAATCCATGATATGGAAATGCAGATGCGGGGCTGTGGAATTCCCGGAATGGCCGACGCCGCCGATAATATCGCCGATCTTTACATCTTCGCCTTCCTTCACCTTGATTGTGCCGGGAGAAAAATGCGCGAAAAAGGCATAGTATTCACCAAACTCAATAATTACATGGTTTCCGATGAATTTATCAAGTTTTATTTTTTCCATAGGTTGAAACAGGGCTTTCACACTTATGGCTGCCGTACGAAAAAAGGACTTGATTATTTCCGCCACAGGATGCAGATACCGGGGTTCCCCAACTCCATCGCAGGCGACGACAACCCGGCCGTCAACCGGGGAATATATGGGCTCCCTGTAGCAATAACAATCATTCAGAGGTATTCCCAAAGTCCAATACCTGATGGCGTTTGATTTATAGAACTTCATTCCTTTTTGGGAACGAATATCCGTTTGAATAAAATCAAATGCAAATGTTTGCCCAAGGACGTCAGTCCCATGGCTTGGTATTTTATCCCCCGGCGTATTCGGAGCAACCCATTCCCCCCTGAGCGGAAACTCTACGATCAGTGCGTCATTATCATTCATACTATGTTTATCCTCATTAACAACCGGTTGTTTCATAACATTATTCTATAGGTTAATCAGGGCTTTTTCAATGTTATTAATCCCCAATATATATTGACCGCATGCCTCCTTTAAAATTTCGGTGGTTTTAATATTGTTTTCCCTGTCAGGCCCTTCCGGCGAATCCCAGGATAATAAGTCATCGCCCTTTTGAAGTGCATCCGCCTCTTTTTGGAAATGATCAGCTGCTTTAATGAGATATTTTTCTGCATTTTTATACTTTGGAGCAATTTCCCTAAGATAACCCGCTGCCGCACGATGGGTTGTCTTGTAAACCGAAAAGCAATATGAATCTCCCGCAGTGCGTTTCTTTTCCGGCGACCTGTAATCTTCATACCAGCGTTGATAGGCTTTAATGCCTTCTAAAAAAACCCACTCACCGCCATCCACTTTATCTGCATTCTTTTCTGAGAAAGCATGAGCAACGGCTTCCTTCAAGGAGTTTATTTCAGCCTTTTTTGCATCAAATGAAGAAACTTTCGGACCAATGAAAATGACTCCGGGGCAGATGTCGCAATTTAAAAATCTTTTTTCGTCAGCCGCCGCATACTCGTTCAGACCCGCATATGAACCACGGCCGTATAATAGCTTTTCCTTTTCATCATACCCACAGACTACATCCCATTCATAGCTGGTGAAGGCATGCCAGACCAACATAGGCCGCCCCCCGTCTATCTCCTTTTTTATCTTTTTAAGAATGTTTTCCCTTTCGCTTGCCTCTTTGCCAATTTCCATATGTTCTGCTCTGTGACCCAGCATTTTGACAAAATCTATGGGTTCGATGGCATAAGTGCAAGTGGGGGCGCATGGGCAAATACCGCCTATTCTAAAAGCAGCACCGGATATCCCCTGTATGTACTCCGGAGTGTACTGTTCATCCGTGAAATTCAATATAACCCTTATTCCCTCATACAAAGGCTCCGACAGCATATATTTGCCGACATCATTCAGAATCATTTGGTATGCCTCCTTTTTAATTTTTAAATTCTCCTCCATATGCCTTTTATAATCCGCAACTTTCTTCGCCTTGTTTACCGGTTTCCGGTACTACCAGGACGGGATCCTTGAACGGGTCATATCCTCTTTTAGCCCAAAAGGGATTATAGCTCCATATTTTCCCCAGAATCGTAGAACTATCCATACCCATGCCTTCTATCTTTTCTTTCAAATATGCCATAGCCATTTTATCCTTTTCTCTTTCCTTCCATGAAGGGTTGCATCTTCCGGCTATGCTCCTGAAGCCATAATCAAAAAGAATTCCTGCCGTATATACATTTATGTCGCAAAACCGCCTGGGCTCCATATCCAGCCATTCCGACGGGAAAAAAACCGTCCCCTGATTTCCAATATGCCTCCACATGGCTACATTTTCATCAATATCAAGTGGGTTAAAAGTGGCGTGCAGTCCATTCATGCTTATTTTGAGAATATTGAATTCACTATTGAATTCAACCAAGTACCCTCTTTCTGTATATATAGTCTTCAGGACATGAAGTTTATTCATCATATCCACAGTAAAGCCGTCTATATCCCCGTGCTCCCTTAAGAAACCGCCTTCTGCTACATCAGAGATCAATCCTCCCCAAATATAGGTTTTAGTCTCTGCTTCAGAAGATACCTCGTAAATGTCTTTTAGAAATTTCAAACATTTACTATTATTCTCAGATAAGTCCATTATTCTCTCCTTGTATAAATAATCCACAACTTATATTACTCAGCTATGGAATCATTTTTCCATTCACATCGGTTTCTTGTTATCGTTCAGTCTTTCAATGATTTTCCTTAGTCTATTAACCCTTGTCTCTTCTTTTTTTGCATCCAAATATAATGCGGTATAAGTCTTTTTAATTGACATTGACATCTCTAGAAAGTTCGATAAAGCAGGCTCTGAACCTGCCAAAGCATTTATCAGGATTTCTATTTGTTCCTCTTTTATTGGTTCAGGCCCAGGCATATCCCAATGCCCATCTTTTTGGGCAGCCTCAACTGCCTTCAATCCACTTTCAGTCATCATTCCTGATTGTATGAGCTTATCCACCAGTTTTCTATTCTTTGGGGACCAGTTGCTTCCTTTTCTTCTGGGGGTGAATCTCTTTATATATTTCTCATCATTTACACTATTAAGCTGGCCATCAATCCATCCAAAGCACAATGCTTCCAAAAGTGCTTCTTCGGCCTTAATGGTTTTTGAATTTCTGCCCTTTTCAAATACCAACCATATCCCATTACTAGTATCGTGATTTTCGATAAGCCAATTGCGAAATTCGTCTCTACTCTTAAAGACAATCTCATTTTCCATCATTTCACTCTCCTTGTTTTGCTCATTTGCTTCTCTTTATTACAAAAGAGGATTTATCCAGAACTAATTCTATTGAAATTTATTAGTGAAACACGATTCAGTGAAACATGATTCACTAAAGCATTCAATGCAAAGATTGGTTCCCAATAGGTAAAAATACTTACTCGTTATAATAAAGAGCCCATCCGACACCAAATTTATCCGTTACAAGCCCCAATATAGTTGCCCACGGATATGGTCCCTCGAACGAATAATTCTGTCCTTCCTGAATCAAAACATCATATGCTTTGCGAAATTCATTTTTATCATCGAAACGAACCTCACAGACCATTGCATTTTCCAAGCCTTTTCCTGTTGCTGCACCCGGACCCAAAAGTATTCCAACTCCATATATCTCCATCATTATGTGAATTTCATCACTATTTGGCGGAGTTCCCTCGGATAGTTTTCTAGCCTTGAAAGCCTTCTGATACAGTTCGAACATTTCCATTCTTTCTTCGTTGGTAGTTGTGTTTGGCAAGATAAAAACCTACCACTTCGGAAGCTAAGAAACCAGCCACCCCCGTGGGCCGATAATTACTGCATCTTAGAATGC
>JAFGQE010000171.1 GCA_016935835.1 Clostridia bacterium
AGGAAAAAATAATCCACAGTGCATGCATTAATTATATAAAGAAAGAGGAAAAGATAAAAATGCACGCAAGTGCATTATACAAGGAGGTGCGTATGAAAGCAAATAAAGGCGACTGGGTCAGAATCAAAAAAATCGTGCTTCATGCAGGGGAACGAAGCAGTAATTTACCCGCTGACACGCAAAAAGTACCGCTTGAAATGTGGGACAAAGGCTTTCTCCTGGATGAGAGCGCATCACTAGGAGACTGGATAAGGGTCAGAACAATCATTGGCCGCGAGATAGAAGGCGAGTTTGTTCAGGCGGATCCAGGCTATGATGTCAACTATGGGCCGAGCGTGAATGAGACGCTCTATATTGGCAGGCAACTTCGGGAAATGTTAGGTGATAATCATGAATAGCAGCGTTGATGACGTGATGGCAAGAAAAAACCAGATAATGAAGAGCGCCGTCGGCATCGATTATGATATCTTCGAAAGCGGCGGTATTGCCTTTGATTACGAAAAGATGATGAGTGAAGCAGGTTATTCACTTGAAGAAATGATCAGGATACAACGGGATTATGCTGTAGGCAACACTCCTGTTATCGAGCTGAGGAATTTTACGAAGGTTGTGCGAAGGCTCTCTGCGAAAGGGAAGGGCGCTCGTATTTTCATCAAGGACGAGGCCGCCAATCCATCGGGAAGCTTCAAGGCCAGACGAGCGGCAATCAGTGTCTATCATGCAAAAAAGCACGGATACAAAGGGGTGATTGCAGCAACAAGCGGAAACTACGGTGCTGCTGTTGCATCCCAGGCAGCAATGCACGGGCTGAAATGCATCATCGTGCAGGAGTGTTACGATTCACATGGAAGGGGCCAGCCGGAAATCATAGAAAAAGCCAGAAAGTGCGAGGCATATGGCGCGGAGGTCATTCAGCTCACAGTCGGACCCGAACTCTTTTACGAGTTTCTGAAGTTGCTGGAAATCACCGGCTATTTCAACGCTTCGCTCTATACACCGTTTGGCATTGCCGGGGTAGAAACGCTGGGATACGAGATATCCAGGCAGTTCATTGAAAAGGAAGGGCGCAATCCTGATGTTGTTGTCTGCACGAATGCAGGAGGCGGGAACCTTACTGGTACTGCGCGGGGCCTTATAAAAGCAGGCGCTGCCGACACTCAGATAGTCGGGGCCAGCGTCAACTTAAAAGGGCTGCATATGGCAAGTGACAGCCAGTTCAACAGAAAATCATTTACAACCGGCCACACCGGATTCGGCATACCCTTCGCCACGTTTCCGGACAGGTCGGATGTTCCCCGTTCCGCAGGGCGGCCGTTACGGTATATGGACCGTTATGTGACCGTTAATCAGGGGGAAGTCTTCTATATAACGGAAGCATTGGCGCAGATCGAAGGTCTTGAACGGGGACCGGCAGGCAATACGTCGCTGACGGCGGCTTTTTGCCTCGCCCGGGAGATGGATGAAAACGAGATAATCCTTGTGCAGGAAACCGAGTATACCGGAGCCGGAAAACACGTCCGGCCGCAGCTTGGGTTTGCAAAGTCAATGGGTGTTGAAGTACTGGTCGGCGACCCTGCTGACGAGGTCTGCGGTTCAAATATAATATTGCCTGAAGAACCTGGAATGATAAAGGCAATTGACCTGGACATGGACAATCTAAGAAGAAAATATATCAAAAACGCCATACAGCATAAGGACTTTGAATTGTCGGAAGCTGACCTTGCGTTTTTAGCAGAGGACACCAAATCAACCGTTGCCTTTGTAAAAGAGGCGGTTAACGAAATAAGGGGGAAACAATGAAAGGTTATCTTAAACGGGAAGACGATTTTCAGGAAAGAAGAAAACACCTTGTGAATTTATCCGATGAGGAATTGAAGGCAAGGTTTTGGGACCTGGCCGGTGCGGCCGTCGATCCGTTGCTCGAGATTGCCAGAACACACACAACTCCCAGTATTGAGCGAAGCATCCTCCTAAGAATGGGCTTTTCCAGCTTGGAGGCAAAGCCTCTTGTGGAAATGGCAATCGACCGGGGACTCATAGGCAAAGGCGTCGGCCATCTGGTTTACAAGGCTTCCAAACAAAACAATTTATCTATCCGTGAAGCGGGGCTGGCTATGCTGGAGGGCAGATTATGGGATGCTTTAAAATTCACTCAGGAGGCGCAAAGATGAAAAACTACAAACCGACTGAGAAGATTGATATAAGGGATATCCTGGATAATATAGAAAATTATCGTCCCAGGCGCCGCGGCTGGGCCTGGAGAAAAAGCGTTCCTGACCTCGAAATGGGCGGCCATTATTTTTCAGACTGTTCGGCTCCTCTGAAAAATGGAATCGGCATTCCAAGTGCAGTTTCGTATTTTGAAAATCTTGACCCGCAGCCTGTTGAATCCATTACGACTGAGATAGCCTCCGGGCGTTTTGAGGACGATATTCGGCGCATGCGTATGAGCGCATGGCATGGCGCGGACCATATCATGGTTATCCGCACGGCGGGCCAGTCGCACTTCGACGGATTGATAGAAGGAACGCCCCAGGGAATCGGCGGGATACCCATTACCAGAAAGCAGGTTCGCTGCCACAGGAAAGCCCTGGATTTCATTGAGGACGAGGTGGGCAGGTCCATCAACTACCACTCATATATATCAGGAGTAGCCGGTCCCGAAATAGCGGTCATGTTTGCGGAAGAAGGCGTCAACGGTGCTCATCAGGACCCGCAGTACAATGTGCTCTACAGAAACATTAATATGATACGAAGTTTTGTTGACGCGGCAGAAAGCAAGGTCATCATGACATGGGCGGATATTGCTCAGATTGACGGGGCACATAACGCAAATGCTACTGCAAGGGATGCATGGAAGGTAATGCCCGAATTGATAGTGCAGCACAGCATCAACGCTCTTTTCTCAGAAAAGGCAGGAATGAAAAAAGAAAACATATGTCTTTCGACCGTTCCCCCTTCCACTGCCCCCGTACCGGCTTTTAAATATGACTTGCCCTACGCAGTCGCCCTTCGTGATTTTTGCGGCGAATACAAGATGAGGGCGCAGCAGAATACCAAGTATATAACCTCATCATCAAGAGAGGCGACAGTCACTCATGTATTGAATATGATGATATCAAAACTGACGCACGCGGATATACAATCTACGATCACACCTGATGAAGGCAGAAATGTTCCCTGGCATATCTACAATATTGAAGCCTGCGACACAGCAAAGCAAACGCTTGTAGCTCTTGATGGGATTTTGGACATGGTCGGCATAAAAGAAGATGGTTATCTGCCCCGGGAAGTGAGGGAACTGAAGGAAAGAGCAGTCCTTTACCTTGAGGAACTCATCGAAGCCGGCGGATATTTTGAGGCTGTTGAAAAAGGGTTTTTTGTTGACTCGGGCAAATACCCTGAGCGTAATGGTGACGGTATAGGCAGAAAGATTGACGGGGGAATCGGCGCAGGCACGGTTTTCAAACGCGATGCAGACTACATGGCGCCTGTTACCGCGCACTTTGGTTACAATAATGTAGCTCAGTATGACCCCGGGGCAGTAAGCAGCCCTGCTAGCCTGATTGATGGCTGTACCTTTGAAAAACCGGAAAAAATTATATTTATCGATGAACTGGACGAGTCGGATAATGTAAATGTACGAATGAAAGAAGCTGACCAATACAGAAACTCGCGCCTTATAAAACCAGAAATGGAATGGCTGGCCGACGGTACAGTGGTTTTGGAAATTTTCCTGCCCACAGATAAAAAGACAGCGGAATTTGCAGCCATCGAGATTGCCGCCAAAATGAACATGATTGACCCTGAAGTAATCCATGCGGAAATGCTTCACCCTTCGGAAGGAACAAGAATCCAGGTGAAAGGAAAAGTGGATATTTCAGTTGATCTTGACACACTAAAGATTCCCGATGAACCGGTCATACTGACCGATGAAGAATTGTGGGCGGCAATTGATAAAAACCCATTGAAAGTCGTAGCCGCGACCATCGGTGAAGATGAGCACTCCGTCGGTCTTCGCGAGGTAATCGATATAAAGCACGGGGGTATTGAAAAATGGGGCATAGAAGTTGAATACCTTGGAACCTCCTGCCCGATAGAGAAGCTTGTAGACGCGGCGATTGAAACGAATGCGGATGCAATACTTGCCTCGACCATAATCAGCCATGATGACATACATTATAAAAATATGAAAAAGATTCATGACCTTTGTGTAGAGAAGGGTGTGAGGGAAAAGCTGCTGATACTCTGCGGAGGAACACAGGTCATTAACGAACTCGCGGTCAAGACCGGGATTGATGCCGGGTTTGGACGAGGCAGCAGGGGAAAGCATGTTGCCACATTCCTAGTAAAAAACCGGAAATAAAGGAAACAAAATGAAATTGGATGTTTTGGTAGCGGAAATAGGCAGTACCACGACAGTGGTCAATGGCTTCTGGCTGGGAAAGGATGCATGTTTCGCCGGATCCGGTCAGGCTCCGACGACGGTTCTAGACGGCGATGTGAACATAGGTCTGATGAATGCAATCGATGATTTAAAACAAATTCTTGGAGCAGACAAGTTGAGCTATAATGAGTTAATGGCCACCAGCAGCGCGGCCGGGGGGCTTAAGATGACAGTCCACGGTCTTGTATATGACATGACCGTAAATGCCGCAAAGGAAGCCGCACTGGGCGCGGGTGCAAATATACATATGATAACGGCCGGAAAGCTCAGACCGGCGGAGCTTGCAAAAATCGTGAAAATTCGTCCCAACATCATTTTGATTGCAGGGGGAGTTGACTACGGCGAGTGTGAGACTGCACTTTTCAATGCCCGGGAAATTGCAAAGATAAACCTTGATGTACCGGTCATCTATGCCGGCAACATACAGAACCGGGATGAGATAAAGCAAATATTCAACGAGTCCGGAATGAAGGTTTATATAGTGGACAATGTTTATCCCCGCATTGACCAGCTTAATGTTGAACCGACCAGAAAAGTCATTCAAGAGGTATTTGAAGAACATATAACCCATGCTCCGGGCATGGCTAAAGTGAGGGAGATGGTTGGCGGCAATATTATTCCAACGCCCGCCGGGGTCATGGAGGCAACCAAGTTGATTGCAGAAAAACTAGGGGACGTTGTTACAATCGACGTGGGTGGCGCAACGACAGACATACATTCGGTTACAGATGGTTCTGAGGAGATATCCCGGATCATGATTGCACCTGAGCCCACCGCAAAACGCACCGTGGAAGGGGATCTGGGCGTATATGTGAATGTGCGGAATATCATTGATCTGGCGACTAAGGATTGGCTCTGTAAAGAGCTTGGTATAACTAGCACTGAACTTGAAGAGCTGATTTATGATTACAAGCCGATTCCCAAAACCCCGGGGGAAAAAGCATTTGTGGAAAAGCTTACATCGGTGGCCTGCCGTACTGCCATCGAAAGGCACGCAGGGGATTTGATTGATGTATACTCCACCTCAGGACGGAAAAAAGCAGCCAGGGGCAAAGATCTGACTGCAGTCAAGTATATCGTGGGAACGGGCGGAGCGCTTACCAGGCTTCCAGGACGTCGGGATATACTGAAGGATATCATCAGTATTTCAAAAGCCACAAAGCTTCTTCCGCACAGTGATGCCGCTGTTTTGATTGACAATCACTATATAATGGCGGCTGTTGGCGTTATGAACAAAACACACCCGGAATACAGCATTGAGTTCCTGCGGCAGTCGCTAAGGCTCGACTCACTGCCGGCGGCTAGCGACTAGCATCCCGGGCTCCTTTGCAGAATCCGAATCTGCCTTTGCTCAATGTAAAGTCGCATATATGACAGCCTTGATTGTATGCATGCGATTTTCGGCTTCAGTGAAAACTCTCGAACGCTTCGACTCGAACACGTCGTTTGTAACTTCCATTTCCTTTATACCGAATTTTGCGGCGATATCGGCACCGATGGTCGTATTCGTATCGTGAAACGACGGCAGGCAGTGCATGAATATAGCCTCCGGTTTTGCATTTGCCATCATTTGAGCGTTAACCTGGTATGGCTTTAAAAGGTTGATCCTTGTTTCCCATACATCATCCGGCTCACCCATTGACACCCAGATGTCAGTATAGATAATGTCAGCATTCGTTGTCCCGGTTTTTATATCTTCCGTCAGTTTGACTGAGCCGCCGCTTTCTATTGCAATTTCCTTTGCTTTTGCGACAAGATCCTCTGCCGGGAAAAGTGCTTTTGGCGCACACGCAGTGAAATGAAGGCCCATTTTGGCACAGGCAATCATCAGCGAGTTGCCAAGATTGTTACGGGCATCGCCCGCATATGTGAAGTTGAGCCCCTTTAAAAAGCCGAACTCCTCTTCAATGGTCAGCAAGTCCGCAAGCATCTGTGTCGGATGGAACTGATCGGTAAGCCCATTCCAGACCGGGACACCTGCATAATCCGCAAGTGTCTGAACCAGGCTCTGCTCGAATCCCCTGTACTCGATTCCGTCATAAAGCCTGCCAAGCACACGGGCTGTATCAGCAATGCTTTCCTTCTTGCCCATTTGTGAGCTGCCCGGGTCCAGGTATGTAACTCCCATACCAAGATCCATACCGGCAACCTCGAAAGAACATCTTGTCCGCGTGGATGATTTCTCGAAAATAAGCACAATATTCTTGCCTTCAAGATACCGGTGAGGCATGCCGCTGCGCTTCATGGATTTAAAGTCTTTCGAAAGGTCAAGCAGATAACGGATTTCTTCAGGCGAATAATCGAGCAGAGATAAAAAATGTCTTCCCTTAATATTGAGTCCCATTCATTTTCTCCTTTTCACCATGTTATTCTTTTACTTGCATCATAGTTCAATACGGGTAAGTTTGCAGGACATCAGTGCCCGTTTTTATTGTATTTTACCGTACAAGTTGAATAACCCTTATTTGCCTCGGCCCGGATTCCCCCCCCCCGTATCGGCGCAACCCAGGCCTTCTTGCAAATTGACAACAAATAATGCAGATTGTATAGTGAAAACAGATATGAAACAGCGAGGTGGGACGTTGAACGACATCGTTCATATGCAAAGTCAATTCCGGTCTGATTTTGATCGAAGCTCTGTCTGCAATTTTGACGTCGAAGTCATAGAGGCGCCTACAAAGCCGTTGATCCATCAGATGTCCAGGTTTCTGCTGATTAAAAAAGGCAGGGGCCGGATGAAGCTTCAGGGAATAGGATACGACCTAAGGCCGGGTACCGTTGTCTCAATTCTGCCGTGGCAGACTTCTGATGTCATCGAGGTTGCAGAACCGCTGGAGTATTATCTGCTTAAATACTACTTCGACGGTATAAACAACATCGTAAAATCGTTCTACAATATCGGGAATGATACAATCAACCTGATTGAGCAGATCACAAGGCACCCGGTCATCCAGTGTGATGCGAAGCATGAGGCTGTTATGGATGAACTCTTTTTGCAGATTCGAAAAGAGATTGGGAGCGAGATACGGGATAAAAACCATGACGAACAAAACCTGCGGAATATTTATCTGGCCAACAAACTGGTCGAGATTGTTTTACAGTTCTACAGAATCGGCGGACTGCTTGAGGCGGGGGGAGCTGATGCCTCCCATGCCATCAGCAACACGGAAATCATACAATATATATATAATCACCTAAGCGAAAAGCTTACATTAAAAGACCTGTCCACTAAATTTTTCTTGTGCGAATCTTCTGTCAGCCACTATATCAAAAGTACGACGGGTCTTTCTTTTTTCGATTTGATCAATGAAATGAGGATTGGAAAAACAATCAACTTTCTGCTGTATACAGACCTGACCATGGATGAGCTTGCGGAGATCCTCGGGTTCGTGGACAGCGCGCACATCAGCAAGGTCTTTATGTCCAGAATCGGAATGAAAGCCAGTGATTATAGAAAGACTTACCAAAAAGTCAATGACATCTGCAAAATCAAAGAAACAAAGGCTTCTTATAAGATCATCGACTATATCTACAGAAACTATATGGAAGCGATGACACCAAAATCCGTCGCCGATCGTTTCCACATGACCACAAGGCAACTGAACCTTATTCTTCTTTATCAAGTAGAACGCAATTATGAGGATTTCCTGAATTTTGTAAGAATCAACCGCGGTACGGAATTGCTTCTTTCCACTGACTTGAGCATCACAGACATCGCCATGGCAATCGGCTATAATACTGTAAAAACGTTTACGCGCAACTTCTTGAAATTTCGCCTTATGCCTCCGGCGGTCTTCCGCCGGACGACAGAGCTGCAGGAAGATGATTTACTTTAACAGGGAAGAATTCACGCGGTGTACTAAGCATAAATAATGGACAGCTGAATATATGACGAAGTGCAAAATGAGCACTCGATTAAGTGCGCAATATCTTATAGTAGACACTCAACGGCTTATATTGGCATTATACGGTTTGTACCTTCGTTGTGCTTAAACAGAATTTGTTTAACTTCATTCAACGACCTGGTTTGTCGTTAATGGTTTGTGCTTTCATTGCGTTCCTCAGACAATATCCTAAAGACTGCGGTACGCAACTTCCGCACAAACCTACGACCATGTGATTTCGTTCCTGACAATTACAACGACTACCTTGGCAGTCGTTGTAACTTGGCCAGACTGTCCGAAAACTATGTTATTTATCTAACGGATGTGGTATAATTGGTGCATACAATGCAGCGA
>JAFGQE010000172.1 GCA_016935835.1 Clostridia bacterium
ATAATATCTTATGAAATATAAATTGCGAGCTTTAAAAAGATAAAATTTGAAAATAATAGGATACAAATGAATCCTGGGGGACGGGATAATGACAAATGAAAATGCTTTTTTTGAGAACAATATAGTCTATATAGCGGGCGAAGTATCCAGGGAGCCCGTTTACAGCCACGAGATTTATGGCGAAAAGTTCTATATTTTCAGCATGGATGTAGAAAGATTGAGCAATTCCCACGACACGATTCCTGTTCTTGTATCCGAAAGGCTTGTTTCCATCGAGAACCTGAAGAAGGGTGTTTTTCTTGAAGTCGACGGTCAGTTCCGATCATACAACAACACAATAAACGGCCATAGCAAGCTTATTCTGAATGTTTTCGCCCGTGATGCGCGGATTGTGGACAGCCTGGAGAACATACACAACAGGAACGCGGTATTTTTCGACGGATATATATGCAAGGAACCGAATTACAGGACGACCCCTTTCGGAAGGGAAATAACTGATATGCTGATCGCGGTCAACAGGGCCTACAATAAGTCCGATTACATTCCATGCATTTGCTGGGGAAGGAATGCACGTTATTGCGAAAAACTTCAGATAGGTGCGAACCTTAAGATATGGGGCAGGATACAGAGCCGATATTATGAAAAAAAGTTTGATTCAGATAATATAGTGAAAAAAGTCGCATATGAAGTATCGGTCACAAAACTTGAAGCCGTGGTTCCCGAAGAGGTTTCAAAGGCTCAGACAGAATAAAATCGGAGGAGAATATGGAAGGAATAAAAATCGACCTGACATATTGTGCAGGTTTTTTTAATGGAAGCGAATTCGATGAATCCCTCGAAACTGCAGCCGGCATGGCGGATTCACTCGATAAGAAGACGGGCAGGGGCAGGGAATACCTGGGATGGATGGATTTGCCGCATAAATACGATCGCGGAGAAATCAAACGAGTCATTGAGGCGGCGGCCAGGATACGCGGACAGTCGGAATATCTGATAAACATAGGCATCGGAGGGTCGTACCTTGGGGCAAAGGCCCTGGAAGACGCGCTTCATCTCAAAGGAAAGGGCGCGGGCATTCTATATGCTGGCAATTCTCTCAGCGGCACCGAGATGTCTCGGCTGCTTTCTTTCATCGAGGACAAGGAAGTTTCCTTGAATGTTGTTTCAAAATCAGGAACAACCACCGAACCGGCGATTGCCTTCAGGATATTGAAGAATCATATGGAAAAAAGATATGGGGCCGGGGCCAGGGACAGGATATTCGCAGTGACTGATTCAAGCAGGGGGGCGGTGAAGGACATCTGCGACAGGGAAGGCTACACGTCTTTTGTCATACCTGACAACATAGGGGGAAGATACAGCGTCCTGACACCGGTCGGCCTGCTTCCTCTTTCAGCCGCCGGGGCTGATATATTGCAGCTGCTGGAAGGAGCCGCCGAGGTTAGGCGCGGCTGCGTTAAAAAAGACAGCGAATGCCTTAAATACGCGGCGGCCCGAAACATATTGTACAATTCAGGCAAGACAACGGAGATACTTGGTGTTTATGAAAATTCCCTGAGGTATTTCGCGGAATGGTGGAAACAGCTTTTTGGCGAAAGCGAAGGCAAGGAAAACAAAGGACTTTTCCCGGCTTCCGTGGTTTTCAGCGCGGACCTTCATTCAATGGGACAGTACATACAGCAGGGAATAAGGAACATCTTCGAAACAATCATCTCAGTGGAAAGTCCCCCGCTTGATGTAATCATACCGCCTGCCGGTGACGACGGGGACGGTCTTGGATACCTTTCGGGAAAGACGATGAATTATGTGAATGAAACCGCCCTTAAGGCTACGGTAAGCGCACATACTGCGGGCGGGGTTCCGAATATTATACTGGGTCTTCCCGAACAAAATGAAAGACACATGGGCCAGCTTGTTTATTTCTTCGAATACGCATGTGCTGTAAGCGGATACATGCTCGGGGTAAATCCATTCGACCAGCCCGGTGTTGAGGATTACAAGAAGGAAATGTTCAGAATGCTTGGAAAACCCGGCCATTGACATGCATCGGGTTGATTAATTGTTCATTGATGATATAATCATCTGGGATTATTTGCTGAAGGTGTAAATGAAAGAATTTATAGAAGTCCTGTTGCTGTCGATGGTGCCTCTGATAGAACAGAGGGGTGCCATACCGCTTGGGATTATAATCCACGACCTGAACCCGCTGGCGGTGTTCGCAGTTTCCTTCATAGGAAGCCTGGCGCCGGTTCCGTTCATACTTTTCTTCTTTTCATATATTTTTGACTGGCTTGGAAAAACAAAGCTTTTGAAATGGTTTTATGATTACATAGACCGCAAGGTGAGAAAAGGTCGTGACAAAGTGGAGAAGTATGAAAAATGGGGTCTGATCATATTCGTTGCAATACCACTTCCAACCACAGGCCTTTGGACCGGAAGCGCAATCGCAGCCTTTCTTAAGATGGATAAAAAGAAAGCCGCGCTTTATATTTTGACCGGGGGACTTATTTCGGCGGCGGTGATTACGCTTCTTTCAATAATTTTCCCCGCTTTGCTTGGATACAAGGGATGATATCGGGGTCAACCGCAAGGTTGCAGGACCGGGGGAAAGAATTATGGAAATACTTGCGAATGATTTTGTCAGGATTGAGGATGGCACTGCAGAGGGGCTTTTTTGTTATAGCCCAGGCATCTGCATGGGTGCCGACGGCAGGATTGTTGCAACCTGTGAAGTATCAGGCAAAGCAAGTGCCCTGGAAAATATGAAGGCGGTATGCCATAGGTACGGTGGCGTTTCGCAGGGCCGGATATTTATATCGGACGACAAGGGAAAGACATTTAAAAAGGTTCACGAATTCCCCTTCATGCATGCAAGGCCCTTTCGTTGCGGAAGAAGGCTCTATGTGCTCGGGCATTGCTCCGACCTGATGATAATCGCATCAGACGACAACGGCATGACCTGGAGCGCGCCGTCAAGGCTCACGGACGGGGAGGACTGGCATCAGGCGCCGGCAAATGTCCATTTTGAAGACGGGCGGGTCTACATTGTGATGGAGAAGAGAAAACCGATGGGCATCACCGGATGGATGGTCAATAATATTGCCCCGGTGACCATGAGGGGCAGCGCTGACTGCGACCTTCTCAACAGGGACAACTGGACTTTTGCCTCCGAATTATATTTCCATGAAGCGGTACGCAAGGAAAGGCTTGAATATTTCGGGGTTCCGTTTTACTGGACTACGCCGGAAACATATGTTGAGATAGCGCCGGGCAGGGCATGCGCAGAGATCGGGTGGCTTGAGACCAACATAGTGCGGCTTCATGACGAAAGGCATTATTTTCATAATAAGGGAACGTTGCATCTGTTCATGCGGGCCCATACTGGGATGACAGGTTATGCGGCCATGGCGAAGGTCGTGGAAAAAGACGACGGGACCATGGAAACAATGATTGAGGAGGTTCCTTCGGGAAGGAAAATAGTTTATGTCCCGTTGCCCGGCGGACAGATGAAATTCCACATTCTTTTCGATGCCGAAACTG